>JAFYTB010000106.1 GCA_017559045.1 Eggerthellaceae bacterium
GCGGGCGTGGCGGTGGGGGGCGTGTCGCTTTCGGGACGGGGTTGGGTGACAGATGGGCTCGTCGCTACTGTCACATTTTCGCGAAAATGTGACAGTAGCTACGAGCCCATCTGTCACCCAACCCCGTCCCTAAAGCGACACGCCCCCATCCGCCACGCCCTCTCATACCAGACGTCTTAGGCTTCAGACTTCTACAACCGCCCACAGCAAAGACAGTCTGAAACCGATCAGACGCAAGCATCCCAATTTCGCGCCTCCAGTGCGAAGCGAAGAGTGGCCACGGCTTCTATTCTGAACTCGAGCGAATCCGTTGGATTCGGTCGTTGTTACTGGTGCCAGAATCAATCTGGCAGAAGGAGGGAATAGATTATGGAATCGATTTCGCTTAACCGTAGAAGCTTCCTCAAGGGCGCTATCGTCGCTGGTGCCGCATCGGTATCCGCAGGCGTTCTCGGCTGCGCACCCGCAGCAGAGCCCGAGCCGGCAGCAACCGCTGCAGAGAACATGACCGCCGAGATCTACGCTAACACCAAGTGGAGCTTCGAGGTCGCACCCGAGCCGATCGCAGACGATCAGATCACCGAAGTCATCAGCGACGAGGTCATCGTCATTGGATCCGGCGTTTCCGGCCTGGTTGCTGCAGCATCCGTGCTCGCTCATGGCGGCAGCTGCACCCTGTTCTCCGCTGGCACCAAGGCCGTCTCCCGTGGTGGCTCCAACCACGCAGTCGGCACCAAGACCCAGAAGCGCCTCGGCCTCGACTACACCCCCGAGTCCGCTGCTGCTCACTTCAACAACGAGATTTCCCGCCAGGGCTATCGTATGGACTCCCGTAAGTGGTGGAAGTGGATCAACGAGTCCGGCGAGGCCATGGACTGGATCACCGACATCATGGAGGCCGCTGGCTACCAGACCACGCTCGAGCTCCCCTACGTCGACCCCAACGGCACCTTCAGCATCCCCTCTGGCGCTCACAACTTCTACGGCCCGGAGATCACCAACACCGCTAACGAGGGTCAGCCCCTCATGACCGCAACCTTCGAGAAGTACATTCTCGACAATGGCGGCGCCATCATGTACAACACCAAGGCCGAGTACCTCATCCGCGAGGACGACAACACCGGTCGCGTTTCCGCAGTCATCGCAACCAACGCTGACGGCGAGTACATCAAGTTCGAAGCTTCCAAGGCTATCATCATGGCAACCGGCGACTTCTCTGGCGACGCCGACATGATGGCTAAGTACTGCAACGCATTCACCGACTACGTCGCTGACTCCGCTGGCGACTACGACGCAGAGTTCCAGTTCGGCGGCCTCATGCGCGGCGACGGCCAGAAGATGGGCCTGTGGGTTGGCGCTGCATGGCAGAACACCACCCCGTCCGCTCCGATGATCGGCTGGTATGGCTTCCCGGCACCGTGCTCCGACCAGAACCACCCGGGCATCCTGCTCAACGTCGAGGGCGAGCGCTTCATGAACGAGGACACCTCCTCCGTTTACGCTGGCTACGCAATCAGCGGCCAGACCGAGAAGAAGGTCTTCACCGTTTGGGATTCCAAGTTCGCTTATCGCTTCGACAAGTGGGAAGCACTCGGCAACAACATGGACAACCTCGGCATCGTTCCCGTTACCGCCGATGAGAAGGCTGCTGAGTTCGAGGCTGGCGCCGAGAACGGCACCTACGTCAAGGGCGACACCATCGAGGACGTCCTCAACCAGCTCGCCGAGCAGGGCTGCATCGACGTCGCAGCTGCCAAGGCTCAGATCGAGCGCTACAACGCTGACGTTGCCGCTGGCGTTGACACCGAGTACCACAAGTGCAAGGACTTCCTCATCTCCATCGAAGAGGGCCCGTTCTACGGTCAGTACAACCAGCTCGGCGCTGCACAGATGCTGTGCGTCCTGGGCGGCCTGCGCACCAGCCCGAAGTGCGAAGTTCTCGACGCCAACAACAAGCCCATCGAGGGCCTGTACAACGTCGGCTCCATGATGGGCGACACCTTCGGTACCTTCTACAACTTCCGCGTCCCCGGCCAGAACCTCGGTATGACCTGCATCACCTTCCCGTACGTTCTTGGCAAGGAGCTTGCTGGCAAGTAGAATTTGCCCTAGCTAATTAAGCTGGTTTATGTTGGCGACTTGGCGCTTACCCAGGGCATCAAGTCGCCTTCTCTTATTTTGGGATTCAAACGAAACAGCCTAGTGCATCGCGAAAGGATAACCGTGTCGTACGAGAAGATCCGCGAACACCACGCCCAAACCGTTAATGAGCTGCTGGAGCACCTTGCCGCAGCCGACGAGCTTAAGTCCGAGAAGCATGCGCGCTTCCTCGATGCATGCAATCTGCTTATCGCCGAATCCCAACAGGGCGTACCGCTGCAGTATCTGAAGCATTGCGCCCGTGTCACCGACTGGGGACGCATCCATCTCACCCCGACCGAAATGGCCGCTAGAAAGGGCCCTCATCCCTACTACGGACGAGGAAGCGAGATCGCCTACATCGACGATTACAGCTTTACGGAAAAGGCTCTGCTGATCGGCTGCCGAAGCGCTGTCTCTACCTTTGACGGCAAGTTCTTCATGGTGGTGCCGGAGGGAAAGTACTCGGTTTCCGAGATGTTCCATATCGTGAAACCCACCGACGAGGATTTCGATTACGTCCGCTTCGCCCTGGAGGCACGCGACGCAGCGCGCTACATAAAAGGACCCAACGAGGCACGCGTCATCGAACTCAGCGACCTATACAACGTACTGATTCCGTGGCCGAACAAGGAAGTACGCGACGCCTATGCCTGGGCCTTCACCTACTGCAAAAGCGAAGGGCTCAAAGAGGCCAAGAACCTTATCGGCTCGCTGTGGAATGCAAATGCGCGCCTCATTGAGAACATCCGCACCCCGGAAGAAGCCCTGGCTGAAAACGCAGAGCCCGCACATGACCTCGAAGCGGAAATAGCCCTGGATGGCAGCTCCTGCAACGAGGAAGACCGCGGCGCGCTCGCTGTCGCCGAGCGCCTGATCGAGATCCTCGCGCCGAACGACGATGTCGAGTTCTGCGACGTCGTTGCTGCCACGAGCGACCTCGCCGATCCGAACGCTCCGACGATCGCAACCCACCTGATCTGCTTCCCCGCACCCAACCAGGGAGAATGGACGCAAAGCCGCGTCAACGAAGAAGATCCCCGTTGGGTTTTGGGCACCCCTCCGCGAAACAAGGCGAACTTCGCCTGGATTCAGCAGACTATCGCCTGCATGAGCGAAGATGCCGTAGCGCTCCTTCTGCTCTGCAACGCACCGCTGCATTCGGAGCTTGGCCGAGAAAAGGCAAATCGCATCGCACTTGCGCAGAGCGGACTGCTCGAAGCCGTTGTCTCCCTGCCCGGCGGTATCTTCGATGACGAAAGACCCGCCTCGTCCTTCCTGATCCTGAGGAAGGGCCGACCCGTCGATGCACCCACGCTTCTCATCGACGCAAGCAACGAAGGCGAGCTGCTGAATCTGAAGGAAAACGGCCTCACCACGCGTGTTCTGCCCGCTGCCGCAATTGAGCGCATCGCCGACACCTATCGCACGTGGGCAAACGGCAACGAATATTGCAATGTGGAGGGCTTCTGCGCAGAAGTGTCGCGCGAGGAAATTGCCGAGCGAGATCATCTGCTCAGCCCCTGGGCCTACGCGTAGACCCAAAGCGCAATCACCTCAGCCGGGCGAATCTCAAGCAGGCGGATCCAACGGAACGCCCAAGCAGCAACAAAGGCGGGACGCGAATGCGTCCCGCCTTCTTCTTCAAATCATTGTCTAGTGCATGTTTATGCAGCGCGCGATTCCCCGATGCGCTCTCCAACACAAGCTTTAGCGAGTGCTGAACTCCAGATCGATGCCACGGCCGCAGTTGTTCGTAGCCTCCAGATAGCAATCCACGCGATCGCCAATGCGGTCAAGGATGATATCGAGCGCTTCATTGCGAATCTGACCACGGCGCACGCGCACGTACTGGTTGGGCAGATACTGGCTGAGCATGCACAGCGGGATAGTGTTACCGGAAAGATTCTCGATGAGCTTAGCGCGAGCCTCCACAACCTCAGGCTGCGTCAGGTAGTAACGGCAGCGATCGTAGAAGCTGTAAGCACGAGCAATACGCTGCTCATTCTCAGAGCCCGGATAGTAGCTCTTCCAGTAGCGCGGATCCTCCAGCATGCACTGCTCGAGCACGGCGCGATAGTTCGACAGACGCTCAGGCTGGTCGCGATACACCTCACGCTCGATGGTGTCGAGCGCAAACATTGCCTCACGCAGGGAGAACGTAAACGCAGGACCCACCTTCAGGATTGCCACGCCGTCCTCGCACATGCGGCTCAGGTTAATAGCGGTCTGGTAGTCACTGGAGTGACCCTCGATGCACAGCGGGCTCTTGCGCATAGCAAGCACCAGATCAGTGGTCTTACGACGATCGTACTCATCGAGCGTGAACTCGTGGAACTCGACGCCCATCTCGACAACGATGCCAACCACGCGCTCGAAGACATGGCCAATGCCGGCATCCTCGTATGCCTGCTTGTAGATGGCGATGGTGTTCACCGCATCTTCAGCCGTAGTGGCACCCATCTCACCGGCATTGAAATCGCCACCCGGAACGGGCACCTCACTGCCAATGATGTACACGGGCGGCTCAGCCTCGGGATGGTCAACGCGATACTCCTCGAAAGCGCGCTCGCAAGCAACGCACAAACGCACGCCACGCTCAGCGCAGGTCTTGGTAAGGAAGGGAGCGTTGGGGTCATCGCTTGCAACACGCATGCTGGTATCAAGATGAATCTTGCCGTAGCCAGCCTTCACGCAAGCAGCAACAAGCTCCTCTGCATGGGTCATAGCCTCTTCCTCAGGCAGGTTCACCCAGGGAAGCGGGCCGAGATGGTCGCCGCCAAGCAACACGTTATGAGCGGCAAGGCCCATCTCCTTGGCAAGACGATGCACGAACTCGGCAAAGTCAGCCGGCGTCATGCCCGTATAGCCGCCCATCTGGTTAACCTGATTGGAGGTCGACTCAATGAGGGCAACCGTCTTGGTACGACGAGCACGCTGAAGCACCGCGCGAATGACGTCCTCATTCGCGCTGCAGCACGAGTAAATACCCGAGTGGTGCCCAGCCTTGTTCTCTTTGATGATCTCCTGCAAAACGTGCATATTGTTCTCCTGTATGAATGAGGCCATAGTGCGCAGGAAACGAAGTTCCGGCACCTGCCACTTTCTTATTCCTGGGAATCGATGAGGATCTTTCCTCGCACTCCCCCGCGTACAGCAAAGCGCTGCAGCGCATCTTGCGTCTCGCTCAAAGGATACACCGTGTCGATCATCTCATCGACAACACGCATCGTGCCAGCCGCAAACAGCTCGCTCGCACGGCTCCACTCAACACCCGGCCACGGCGCAGAATAGCTCATCCACGAACCGGTGACGGTAAGCTCCTTGCGATTGATGTTCTCCCACTGACGCACCGTGAAGGTCACGTCACGCTTGGGCGTACCAATGAAGCACACCGTTGCAGCGGCGCCCGCCAACTCGAATGCATCGAGAATGGTCTCAGGCGTTCCCGCAGCATCGAAGATATAGTCGAAACCAGCGCAGTCGGCCAGCTGACGAGCTTCGTCCTGCCAGCCCTCGACAGAAGTGTCGACCAAGTTCTCAAGACCGGCAGCGCGAGCGCGATCCATGCCAGCCTCGGAACGAACCGTGGTCACAACAGCCCTTACGCCATACGCGGAAAGGGCCTGGGCGCACAGAATGCCAATGGTTCCGCCTCCAAGCACGAGAGCCGTGCCGCCAGGCTTGACACCCGCAAGCTCGATGCCGTGCAGAGCAACCGTAGCGGGCTCGAAAAACGCAGCTTCGAGGTCGGTCACCTCATCAGCCACGGGATAAACGTTGATAGCCGGAACGATAACGTACTCGGCCATGCTTCCAGGCTGACGACTTCCGATGAAGCCATAGGTCTTGCACAGGGAGAAGCGTCCCTCACGGCAATCAGCACACTCCATGCAGGGCACCAGCGGAATGCCGGCAACGCGCTTACCAGCCAAGGACTCATCAACGCCCTCGCCTAGCGCATCGACAACGCCGGAGAATTCGTGACCCAACACGAGCGGAAACGCATGGACGCGACCCTCGAGCGCTCGGGGAACATCAGACCCGCATACACCCGTATAGTGCACGCGCACGCGAACCTGACCAGCCGCCGGCACGGGAAGCTCAACATCCCGATATTCAATGCGGTTTGCCTCTTCCAGAACAGCCGCCTTCATGCACTGCATGCCGGACCCCCGATCTTAGAAGTAGTAGTCGTGGAACAGCTTCTTGAAGACCTCCATGTCATGCTTGTAGGTGATCTTCAGGTTGATGAGATTGGTGCCCACAACAGCCATATCGATATTGTTGGCAAGCGCCAAAGCACCTGCGGAGGTGTAAAGCTCGAGCTGCTCCATGGGAGTGTTCTCGTAAATGTCGTGGATAAGGCCGAACATGAAAGCCTCGGGGCTAGCGCCCGACACCACCGTCTCACGAGGAATGACCTGCTCGAGAATGCCGGTCTCGGGATTAATACCATAGACCGTATCGTACTGACGCTCGCCAAGCGTAGCGCCACCATGAGCATGCGTAGCGGCAATGACCGCATCCATGCTCTCGTCGTCGACATAGGGATGGGTTGCGTCATGAATGAGAACCACATCGTCGGCGCCCGCCCACTGCGCAGCAGCGGTCAGGCCATTCTTCACCGACTCAGAACGGCTAGAGCCACCAGCGCACACCGTCCACGGGCAGGTAACGCCCAGACCCTCAACCCATTCCTCGGTATAGGAAATCCAAGACTCATGGCACACGATGACGATGGCATCGATGCAAGTGAGCTTGGAATACTTCTCAACGATGTAGCTGAAGACAGGCTTGCCATGCACCTCGACGAACTGCTTGGGGATATCGGCGCCAAAGCGCGTTCCCGAGCCGCCCATCATCATCAGCAGAATGTTCTTAGACACATTGGTCCCTTCATCGATCGCACTCGAAGGCTAGCGCCCAATACGAGTGCCGTCCTTCGCTTGCAAGTATTTAAATCCATGCTCCGCATAGCGTTCATGCACACGGGGCAACTTTTCAAAATCACCATATTGACGCATCAGGAAAGCTTCCGCACCTGCGGGAATGCCCAGTGGCACACCCTCATAAGACACGCGGCGCACAGGCTCAACCTCGGAAGCGGCGATAGTGGTGTAGCTGGGAATGAAGCTAGCGTACGAAGCGTTCGGCTTGCCGCCATAAATCCAGTTGCACGCACGGGCCGCGCGGTGATAGCCCCATCGCGTCAGCTTCACGGGGAACAGACGCGACCAGCGATGGAAGCGGCGCAGATAGCGCGCATCATCCTCGGGAACGGGCGCCGTAAGAGCCATATCGTGCTCGACGTATTCGCGACGGCGCATAAGAGCCATGGAAGCACGCGCCATCACGTTGGCGACACGACGCTGGACCTTCTGAAGCGCACCGACCTTCGGCATAGCGTCAAAGGGGAAGATGTCGACCCAGATGCCCTTATTGAAATCCTTGTCCTCGTTGTAGGCCGTGATGTAGTCGTAGCCTTCCTTGCGAAGACGCGCGTATACAAAGTGAATATGAGGGTCGGTTTCGGGCAACTGCACGAAATAGCCCGACGACAAAAGCGCCGGAGCTTCGCGTACAAAGCGGTCGTAATCATGGCGAAGCATGCCCACATCGGTATCGTCATCCCAAGGAATGAAGCCCTGATGGCGCAACGCACCCAGCATGCTGCCACCGACGAGGAAGTACGTGATCCCCAGCTTCTCACAGACGCGATCAACCTCCTGCAGGGCCACAAGGCTCTCCTGCTGGATGATGTCGATAGCGCGCTGACGCTCAGCCGTCATCTCGAGCGTCCAGTTAGACACCTTCTTGGAAAGCGGGATGAGTGTTCCCGCAAACGGGACGTCTCGCACGGGGAAAAGATCGGCGCGTTCGATGGTGCGCTGGAAGATGGTCTTCTCTCCCATACGACCCGAAGAGGCATAACCGCACAGACGGGCCAC
>JAFYTB010000006.1 GCA_017559045.1 Eggerthellaceae bacterium
ATTCCATCGCATGTGGCGATTGAGAATCTGAAGCGGATTTGTGAGAATTGGCTGGAGGATCTGAGGTATAGTTATAATACGCTGTATTGCCTGGAACCTGGAGAGGATTATGAATCCTCGAAGAATGTAGAGCCGATTGTTATTAACTCGGGGTATCGATCTCCGGAGGTGAATAGGCTCGCGGGAGGGGCTAATAACTCCAACCATCTGACGGGGTGTGCGGTGGATATCCGCTGCATCGGGAAGGAGCAGATGATACGCTATGCGTCCATCTTATTGGATATCGCTGATGGGACGAAGCAGGAGTTTGACTAGCTTATCTTAGAACAGCATGGAACAGTCTGTTGGCTGCACTTTGCGGTAAGGCCTAAGGATAATCGAAGGAAAATCGCGTTTCTGAAGGCGTAAAAGCGCAGGGCTCGCGTCGCATGATTGCGGGTCCTTATGGCGCACAAAAAACGGGATGCTCTCACGAGTGTCCCGTTTCCTGTGATCCGGTTGGGGCTCGAACCCAAGACCTACTGCTTAGAAGGCAGTTGCTCTATCCAGCTGAGCTACCAGACCAATGTACAAAATTTAGTCTTTTAAGTAAATTCGGCTGCAAAGGTAGTGATTTTATTTGTAATAACCAAATATTTGCGGGAAAATCAGAGCGACGAGGCCGTTTTCAGACCGTAAAGCGGATGTAGGAACGGTCGTCGAAGGAGTTGTTACCCTCAACAAAGGCTTTCGTGGCCTTGAACGATCCGATGTTGAGTGGGTCGGTGTCGCGCTGCTGCTGGAGGCGCTGTTCGCTGGCTTCGAGCGTAGGGCAGAGGAAGGGGTAGCCGTCGGAGGCGAGGACTATCTCGAAGGGTTCGAAACCGAGGGCGATGACGGGCACCTTGGACTCGGGGATGGGGAAGCCGTCGACAACGGCGTAGGTGACGTTCTGATTGTGCATGACCTCGAGCATGTGAGGAATCATGACTTCGCGGGCGGGGTCGGACTGCTGCAGCAGGTCGCTGGGCTTCATGCCTTCGGCGAGCAACTCGCGGACGCGCTGGGCACGCATCTCGGCCAACTCCTGCTCGTAGGGCTTGGGATTGTCGCAGTACTCACCGTTGAGCAGACAGTGACAGTCGCCCACGAGCCACACTTCTCGGCGCAGGCGGCTGAAGATGATGACGGAGGCGCAGAGTCGCTCCTCGGGATGGTCGAAGAGGCGCTGGAGGATCTGCTCGCTGCTGCCTTCGCGGAGTCGGGACCAGAGCGAGGTATAGCGTTCGCGGATGACGCGCGTGGCTCCGAGACAGAACTGGTGGCACGTGGTCTCCTTGGGCATACGACAGATATAGCTGCTGATCAGCTTCATGGCATAGCGCCCGTTGCTCATCCGGCTGTTGTGGCGACGCTGGGTCTTGGAGGTGGAGCCGTCGATGACGGCGATGAAGTCATCGGTGATGACGATTCCGTCCTCGCTTGCCTTCCTGGGGCTCTTTGCGATCAGGCTTTGTTCGATGATATTCATTGTTATTGTATAGTTTCGCAATCAGATCGGGGCGGCCTATACGGCGCAGACTCTGCTCGATGCCTCGGCGCTCCTCGGGTTTGTACCAGAAGAAGTATTGTCGCTGGACGAGTTTCTCGCGTGGTGTCTTGGCCGAGAAGACTTCCTCGAGGGTGTAAGGGTCGTAGCCCGTATACCACGTCTCGGTGGCGTTGGTCATCGGCGTCGGCGTGAAGTCCTGTACCTGTTCGAGGTGGAAGTCGAGGTTCTTCGTGATGACGGCGAGTTCGGCCATATCGGCCTCGTGGCAGCCTGGGTGGGAGCTGATGAAGTAGGGGATGATCTGCTGATGGAGCCCCTCTTCGCGGTTGATGCGGTCGAAGATGCGCTTGAACTCGTAGAACTGCTGGAACGAGGGTTTGCGCATGAGTCGCAGCACACTGTCGCTGGTATGCTCGGGGGCCACCTTCAGACGGCCTGAGACGTGACGGGTGATAAGCTCGCGGGTGTATTCCTGCGTCGACTGGTTGGCGGCTTCGTCCTTGCTTCGGTACAGGAGGAGGTCGTAACGCACACCACTGCCGATGAAGCTGCGCTTGATACCCGGGAGGGCATCGACAGCGCGGTAGATGTCGAGCAGCTTGGCATGACTGGTGTCGAGGTTCGGACAGATCTGCGGATGGATGCAGCTGGGGCGTCGGCACTTCTCACAGGCATTCTGGTTGCGCCCGTGCATGCCATACATGTTGGCAGAAGGTCCGCCGAGGTCGGAGAGGTAGCCCTTGAAGTCGGGCATCTCGATGACCTGCTTCACCTCTTTCAGGATGCTCTCTTTTGAACGGCAGGAGATGAACTTGCCCTGATGGGCGGAGATGGTGCAGAAGGCGCAACCGCCGAAACAGCCTCGATGGATGTTTACGGAGAACTTAATCATGTCGTAGGCGGGGATGCGCTTGCCTTTGTATTTTGGATGGGGCTGACGCGTATAGGGCAGGTCGAACGAGGCGTCGAGCTCTTCTGTTGTCATCGGGGG
>JAFYTB010000107.1 GCA_017559045.1 Eggerthellaceae bacterium
AGGCCCAGGTTACGGCTCGTACGAGAAGTGTGCGCACGGCTGAACGTAGCAGCCTTGAGCAGAATGGTCACCGTGTCGTCCTGGACCTCGGTCTCGAGACCACCCATGACGCCAGCGAGAGCCACAGCGCGCTCGGGAGTTGCGATAACGGTCATGTCGGAGGAAAGCACGCGATCCTCACCGTCAAGCGTGGTGAAAGCCTCGCCGTCGGCAGCAGGGCGCACGATGACGTGAGCCTTGCCATCAGCGGAAGCAAGACGGTCGAAGTCAAACGCATGCAGCGGCTGACCGAACAGGAACATGATGTAGTTCGTCACGTCGACGATGTTGTTGATGGAACGACAGCCAGCAGCGGTCACACGCTCAGCCAGCCACTCGGGGCTCGGGCCGATCTTCACATTGTCGATGATACGGGCGGTATAGCGGCCGCAACGCTCGACGTCGGCGATCTCGACAGTTGCAGCCTCGGCAACGTCAGCGCCAGCCGTCAGGTCGGCAAGCTTCGCAGCCATCTCAGCCAGCGGATCGGCGATCGGGGTCTGGTACATAGCACCAACCTCGCGAGCCATACCCACCATGGACAGGCAGTCGGGACGGTTCGGCGTGATCTCGAAGTCGAGAATGGTGTCGGACAGCTTCAGGTAGTCAGCGATGGGCATGCCAACCGTAGCGTCCTCGGGAAGAATCCAGATGCCATCATGGTTGTTGCCCATGCCCAGCTCGCGCTGAGAGCAACACATGCCGCAGCTGGTCACACCGCGCAGCTTGGACTTCTTGATCTTGAAGTCGCCCGGCAGCACAGCGCCGATGGTAGCGACGGGAAGCTTAATGCCAGCGGCGATATTGGGTGCGCCGCACACGATCTGAACGGGCTCTTCCTCGCCCACGTTCACCTTCACCACGTGCATGTGATCGCTGTCGGGATGCACCTCGCACTCCTCGACATAGCCCACGACGACGCCGTCGAATGCAGCGCCCGACTTCTCGATGCCCTCGACACCCGTTCCGGTAAGGTCAAGACGATCGCAGAACGCCTTGAGGTCGCTCGGGACCTCGACGTACTCACTCAGCCATTTCAAAGATACCTTCATATTTGCTTATCTCCTTGACCTAGAACTGACGAAGGAAGCGCATATCGCCCTCGAGCAGCATACGCAGGTCGGGGACGTTGTACTTCAGGCAAGCGACACGCTCGACGCCGAAGCCGAACGCGAAGCCGGAATACTTCTCGGGGTCGATACCGGACATGGCGAGAACGTTGGGGTCAACCATGCCGCAGCCGAGGATCTCGATCCAACCCGTGCCCTTGCACACACGGCAACCCTCGCCACCGCACACACCGCAACTCACATCGGCCTCAGCAGAGGGCTCAGTGAACGGGAAGAAGTGAGCGCGAACGCGGGTCTTGCGGTCGGGACCGAAGATCTTCTTGCAGACGTAGTCGAGGGTGCCCTTGAGGTCGCCGAAGGTGATGCCCTCGTCGATAACCAGACCCTCGATCTGATGGAACTGCGGAAGATGCGTGGGGTCGGCGACGTCGCGACGATACACCTTGCCCGGAGAGATGACGTAGATGGGAAGCTCCTGGTCCTCCATGACGTGAACCTGCACGCCGGAGGTCTGGGTACGCAGGAGAACGTCGGACTCGCCGCGAACGTTAGCTGCGTCGCCGGAGAGGTCATGGACGTAGAAGGTGTCCTGCATGGAGCGGCTCGGATGATCAGCCGGAGCGTTGAGAGCCGTGAAGTTGTAGTAGTCGGTCTCAATCTCGGGGCCGGTTGCAACCGTGTAGCCCAGGCCGAGGAAGATCTCGGAGATCTCGTCGATCATGCGGTTGATGAGATGGCGCGCACCCATCTGCTGGGCGCGACCGGGCAGCGTTACGTCAACAGCTGCGGCGTCGATAGCAGCTGCGAGCTCAGCTGCATCAAGCACAGCCTTGCGCTCGGCGAGCGCCTCTTCGACGGCTACACGAGCCTCGTTCACAGCCTTGCCAACCTCGGCACGCTCCTCCTTGGGAATCTGACCCATGGAGCGCAGATAGCCCGTCAGCGTACCGGCCTTGCCGATAACGGCAACGCGTACTGCATCGAGCTCGACGGAAGTCTCCGCCGCCTCGATAGCTGCCAGCGTCTGCTCGCGCAGAGCCTGCAGTTCCTCGGTGATCGCCATTTCACCCTGCCTTTCATGCTTCATCGACCGCTGGGATAACCCGCGGCCACTTCGCCCTGCCTTGGCGCAGGACAGCCAATAAAAAAGAGCCCTCTCGCGTCCCTGAACGGAAACACGATTCCGATCCAAGGACGAGAGAAGGCTCTCGCGGTACCACCCTGGTTGACAAGCGCTCACCCGCACCGCACTGCCGAAAACGGCATTGCCGAAAGCGAAGCGCGCCTGCCCGCTCATACGCCCGATAACGGAGGCAACCGTCGCACCCTACTTGGCATCTCGCAAACACGGGAAATGCTTGCGTCTGCTTTCAAGCGCGCTGCTCTGAAGGGAATTGGCCTGCGCTTATCACCCGGAACCTTCCAGCCAAGGGTTCCTTCTCTTGTGGGCTTACGCTTTTGCATGCCACTGTCTTCGTCATCGCATGTAA
>JAFYTB010000108.1 GCA_017559045.1 Eggerthellaceae bacterium
ATGGCGGCACCCGCTATCGTGGCGAAGCGCGCGAGATCCTCGTCGCCGAGCTGAGGGATGCCCTTGCCGCCAGAGCCTCCCTTCCCGCTTCCGGGTGCGGGCTCGTCGGGCACGTCCAGCACCACCACGCGCACGTCAGCGGTGAGGGTCGCCGTCCCGTCGCCGTTGGTGACGGTGCACCTGAACAGGTAGGTCGCGGTCTCGGGGCCGTTCGCCTGAAGGCCCGAGATCACGTGCTCGTTGCCGACCAGCGAATCCTCCTCGAAGGTCTCTCCCCCGTCGCGGCTCACCTTCCATTCGTAGCTCACGTCCTCGAGGCCCACGGCCTCGCAGCCGACGTAGGCCTCCTCGCCCTCGTGGATCACCTGGTCGGGGCTGATCCAGTGCAGGTAGAAGGCGCTCGTCACCCAGTACTGGGTCGAGGCGCACATCTCATCGGCGCGATCATGCTCGACGTCCTGGTCGCGGAAGGCCTCGGGGTCGTCGATGTAGTAGTCCTCCCCCGGCACGTACTCGGGGGTGTCGAGCGCGAGGGCCGCGCCGGGAGCGCCGAGCACTCCGAGACAGGCTGCCAGCCCCAGAGCTGCGATGGCCAGCGCAAAGCAGCTCATCGCGCTTGTCTTCGTTGCAGTAGTCATGGTGATCACCCTCCCTTAAAGCGCCAGCTCGAACGTATAGGTGATGTCGAACAGCTTCAGCCCGTTCGTGAAGTACTTGCCCTCCACATTGGCGATGCCGCCCGTCAGCTGCAGGCTGATGAGGTCGCTGTCGTTCGCGTCGGTCGCAGCGGCCATAGACCAAACAGCCGCAGAGGTGTCGATGGCGGCAAGATCCTGGGCCGTGCCTGCGCCGGCGGTGATGGTGCCGCCGAACACGTTGCTCTTCTCGCTACCCGCGACGTTAGCCGCAGCCAGCATGGTGAATCCGTCGGCCGGGCTGCTCTTGGCGGAGATCACCTTCACCGGAGCCAGCGAGTGGTTCACGATCTTGTTGCCCGCGGCGCTCGGCGTGTACCAGGTGCCGTCGCTCCTGGCAGCCAGAACCACCTTGACGGGCACATCCACCGAAATGGTCGTCAGCGGCATCACGTAGGTCTCAGCGACGTTGCTCGGCACGTCGGCGGGCAGGTAGATTGCGCCCGCGGGCCTCTCCACCGTGCCTGCACCGACAGCCTGCCACTTGCCGATGGCGCCGGTGATGTAAACAGGATCGGGCGTCGGCAGCACGCAGCTGGTGGAGCCGTTACCGGTGAAGCTGTACTTTGAGCCAAGCGTGATTTGCTGTAGGCGGTAGCAGTTCTTGAACATATTGGAAACCGAGGATGCGCCGGTGTCGAATCCGCTGATATCCAGAATCTTCAGCGATTCGCAACCGGAGAACATGCTGCCGCAGCTCGTCATGTTGGGGGTCACCCAGTTGCTCAGATCGAGATCCGTAAGGGATTTGCAGTTGGCGAACACGTCGAAAGCCAGCTTTACCGAGCTAGTATTCCAGCTGTCGAGGCCCCTGATGGTCTTGAGGCTCTTGCAGTTGTAGAAGAATTCGGCGATATCCGCGCACAGGCCAATATCGAGGCCGGATACATCAATGGCAGTAAAAGTGCATCCGTAGAAAAACCCGCTTGCATCGGTGAGCAAAGGGGTGTTCCAGTTGGTGACATCCAGGGCAGTCAGGCCTTCGCATCTTTGGAAGATACAGGCCATTTTGACAGCGCTTGAGGGATTCCATGCGCTTACATCCAGGGCCTTCAAGGATTTGCAGTCGCTGAACATGAAGTTGAAAACCTCACACGAGGAGACGTCCCACTTGCTAACATCAAGCGCTGCAAGCGATTGGCAGTTGTCGAAGGCGTTGCTGAATTGCTCCACCTCGCCGGTGTTCCAGTCGCGAAGGTTGTTCGGGCCGAGCGATGTCAGGGCGTAACAGTTCTGCGCCAAGAGATTGAACGTGTAGACATTCGAGACATTCCAGCTGTCCAGATTAAGAGACTGAAGCTTTTCGCAGTCCGAGAACATGCAGTCCATGCGAGTCGTGTTGCTGGTATCGAGAAGCTCGACTCCAGCGATGGCTACGACCGAGGAGAAGGCATCGAAGACGAAGCTCGAGTCCCTGTTCGCTTTGATGTAGCCGCTGCCGTTGCCGGCGATGGTGAGGGTCTTTCCGTCGACGCTCACGTAGGCCGTGACGGAGCCGTCCTGCTCGTCGGAAGCGTCCCAGGACTCCTTCTCGGAGCCGGTCGGGGTGTAGGAGTCAACGATGTCGATGGCGACGATGGCGCTCTTGGCGGTGCCCCCCTTGTACCAAGTGTCGCTGGGAGCCAGAATCGGATCCTTCGGTGCTTCCATGACGTAGGTCTCGGCAACGTTGCTGGGCACGTCGGCCGGCGCGTAGACGGCGCCCTTCGGATCGGACACCGTGCCGCCAGCCACGGCCTGCCAATTGCCGGTGGCGCCGGGGATGTAGGCCGGGTCGGGCGCGGGCAGAACGCAGCTGGTGCTTCCGTTGCCCGTGAAACTGAACTTCTCGCCCAGGGTCACCTGCTGCAAACGGTCCATATCCGTGAAGAAGTCCGCCATGTCAGTTGCCGCGCGGGTATCAAGCATCGAAAGGTCGACCACCTTCAGGCTCCCGCACTCGTTGAGGAACTCGTGGAAGTCGGTGACGTTACCCGTCTTGAAGCCAGGACCAAGCTTCAAATTGGTCAGCTTGGGACAGTAGTCGAACATGCCCCCCATGTCCTCGGCCGAGTCCGTCGACCAAGAGGACAGGTCGAGGCTGGTCAGCTTGACCGCCCCGCTGAACGTGTAGCCGAACGACTCGACGCTCGAGACGTCCCAGCCGTAGATGCCACTGAAGTCGGGGACCCAGCAGGATCTGAAGGTCGAGCCCATGTCCTCCACGTTGCCGACGTTCCACTTATCCAGGCCGTCAATCGCCTCGAGGCTGTACGTGTAGCCGAAGGAGAGGCTCATCGTGAACACGTTTTCCGTGACCCACTGGGACAGATCGAGGTACTCCAAGTCACCGCAACGGTTGAAGATCGCCCTGATGTCGTCAGTCGAGGACGTGATCAGCGTCTCGTAGCCCGTGATGGCCTTCAGGCTCTCGCACGACTGGAAGGCGCATCCTGCGTTCTCGATCTTGCCGCTGCACATGAAGCCGACGTCCACGCTCTCCAGC
>JAFYTB010000109.1 GCA_017559045.1 Eggerthellaceae bacterium
CGTCCATCTGAGCAGCACCTGTGATCATGTTTTTGATGTAGTCAGCATGACCGGGGCAGTCAACGTGAGCATAGTGACGGGTGTCGGTCTCGTACTCAACGTGAGCGATGGAGATGGTGATGCCGCGCTCGCGCTCTTCGGGAGCCTTGTCGATTTTCTCGAATGCGGTGAAGTCTGCGCGGGCGGAACCATGGGAGCCATCATTCTCGGACAGGGTCTTGGTGATAGCAGCGGTAAGGGTGGTCTTACCATGGTCAACGTGACCGATGGTACCGATGTTAACATGCGGCTTCGAGCGCTCGAACTTCTCCTTAGCCATGTTTCATCCTCCTTATAGGTGATTCGCCTACATGCGAAAAACAAACAAAATAAACGCGCCCCAGAGGACGCGTGATTAGGTATGGTAGCGGTGACTGGATTCGAACCAGTGACGCCACGGGTATGAACCGTGTGCTCTAACCAGCTGAGCTACACCGCCAAAAATGGAGCCTGCGACCGGACTTGAACCGGTGACCTCTTCGTTACCAACGAAGTGCTCTACCGACTGAGCTACACAGGCAGAAAATGGTGGGAGCGGTAGGATTCGAACCTACGTAGGCATAACCAACGGGTTTACAGCCCGTCCCCTTTAGCCACTCGGGCACACTCCCAAATTTCGGCACTTAATTCATGTGTATTTTTCAAGTTGCCACTCGCTTTTTCGGAAAGCCCCGAATCAGCGAGCGAAAGAATAATACGCTTTCCCCAGTATGGTGTCAATCGTCTACACGCCCCCGGGCGTATCTACTCTTTTTCACCTAAAAATTCGCTGTCAATTCCGCATTTTCGCAGGTGAAAGGCATGTATGCTTAAGGCTTCCTTTTCGCACTTCCCCAACTCTAACCGAGTTCTCTCAAAATTGAGAAAAACTTTTTTCAAAATTTGCCAAATTTCTCAGCTAATTTTTCTGGAAGAAATTTTCAAATTTCTTCTCTTTGCTCACTTACACACCCCTGGTTTTCTCCTTTAGCAGAACGAAAGCTGATCACCCGATCAAGCCTCCCGAATTCCTCACGCTTATTCATCACTGTATAGCGCTATTTTGCTTTTTATCGAGCGCGCAAAAACCGTTCCGGTGATTTACTCGTCTTTCTGACAATTCTTTTTACTTATATATATCTATATATACGCATCCGCCAACACCCTCGGCTGCTCAAATGAGTTTTACATACCCCTCTTGTTGCATATATCGTAGTGCGATATATTGCAATGCGATATATAAATCTTACGTAAAGCGAGGGCGCTTTGGACGATCACATTAAGAAGGTCTACGTCCCCATGACCGAGACCGCGTTTTACATTCTCTTCTGCCTCAAGGAACCGAATCATGGATACGGAATTGTGCAGACTGTCGAACAACTCACTGAGGGGGCAATGAAGATATCTCCCGGCACCATGTACGGCAGCCTTTCGAAGATGGAGAAGGATGGCTTGATTCAATTTCTAGAGGAAAAGGACAAGCGGAAGATCTATCAGATCACTAACTTAGGCATGGAAGTACTTCAAACCGAGCTGAAACGAATCGAGCGCTTATATCGAATCGCCCAGGAGGGGATGTAAATGGAAACGAGGCATGAGTTCAAACCGTTCACTCACTTTGATGTAGAAAAGGAAGAGGCTTGGCTTCGCAGCATGCATCAATCCGGCTGGAGTCTTCTCAACGTATCTGGTTTTTGCTTCTATCGTTTCGAAAAGTGCGCACCTGAAGATTTTCTCTACCAGCTCGACTACAGCAGAGACGGCCGCAAACACAGAGACGTCTACCTGCAGATGTTCAAGGACTGTGGATGGGAGCATCTACAGGACTACCTCGGCTACAGCTATTTTCGCAAACCCGCATCTGACGTCGCAGAAGCCGAAGGGCTTCTGCGTGACGAAGAAACCAAAAGATGGATGATCAATCAGGCGTTTGAAGACAGGGTCTCCCTACTCGGCCCCCTGCTCTTCATCATCGGTGTGGCCCTTTGCTTCGTTGCAGCAGGCAGCATGTTCTAGCAAACAGACAAGGTCCTTCGCACCCATCATAAACAAACGCCCGCAAATGCCCGGCAAAGTTTCGCAAGAGCTTTCCGGGCATTTGCGCTGCAGGGAATAATTTCGCCGAGCACTGCTCTTCTTAGATTAACGCCATCAGCGTTTGCCCTATCTGGAGCAAGCGCTATTACCCATGAGGAATATCCCGCTTTCTAGGTATTGCGCATACATCAGTCCGTCTACGGATTGCCCTCATAGAGTTATGGAATACCTACGACGTTTCCTTAAGCCCACAATCCCACGTGCTACTATTACCCAAGCTTGCAAAAACACACCACATGCTCAAACGGGAGGTTTCAAATGGGAGAGCATAACGCAGCATTAAGCAGGCGCGCCTTTTTAGGTTATACGGCCTTTGCCGCTGCCGCCGTGGCGTACACCAGTGAATTCGCATACGCCACCACATCCGCCGAAAAGAGAGCCGAAGCTGACGCAGTTCGCAATCAGCTCGTTGGACTTCAGGCTGATCTCGAAGCTGCATCTGATAAATATCACAAAGCACTCGACGAGCGTCAGGCTGCGCAGGAGGCCATGGAGGCCGAGCAGCTCAAGATCGACGCTGCTAGCGAGCGCATCGCCGTCGTTCAGGGACACCTTGGTACTCGCGCACGCAGCATGTACCGCAACGGTTCTACTAGCTTTATTGACTTCTTGCTTGGTTCGTCTTCTTTTGAAGAGTTCACCCAGAACTGGGATCTTCTTAACGCCATGAACGACAACGATGCGAACATGGTTGACGAGACGAAGGCCCTTCGCGAAGAGCTCGAAGCCGCCAAGGCGGAATTCCAGCGCCAGGAGCAGGTTGCCGCCGAAAAGGCTGCCGAGGCTAAGGCGATCCAGGACGAAGTTCAGGCCAAGGTCAATGAGGCTAGCCAGCTCCTCGAAAAGCTCGATGAAGAGGCACGAATCCTCCTCGAGGAAGAGCAGGCAGCCGCTGCAGCAGCAGCTGCCGCCGCAGCCGCCGCGGAGGAAGAGAGACGACGCCAGGAGCAGGCCGCTGCCGGTGGCGGCGGATCTGCAGGCGGTGGCGGGTCCAGCTACGGCGGCCCTGAGGTTCCGTCCCATGGCTCCGTTGTCGACTACGCCCTCTCCCGCATCGGCTGTCCCTACGAGTGGGGTGCCGAAGGCCCCGGCTCTTTCGACTGCTCGGGTCTCGTGCGTTGGTCCTATCTCCAGATCGGCATCTCCCTTCCCCACTACAGTGGTGCGCTGTACAGCTGCGCAACCCAGCGAGTGCCGGTTTCCGAGGCTCGTCCGGGCGACATCCTGTGGCGCTCCGGTCATGTCGGCATCGCCGTGGGCCACGGTGGCGTACCTTACGTACACGCCCCCACGTTTGGCGCCTACGTACGTGACACCGACTCGCTTTCTTGGTCTGGATTCACCCACGCACTGCGCTTCTCGTAAAGCATTTGCAGGAGCATGCAATAACACTTATATAAAGAGGGCTTCGGCCCTCTTTTTGTTTCACCCGACAAAGCTACCGCGCAAGACGATCGACCGCTTTTCGTTGTATTCTTTTCCAAACCGAAACCGTCGTTAGGAGCATGCATGAAGGTAAGCATCCCCCTTGAAAATGGATACCTCCCCGATCGTCACGGCAAATACGCGCCGGCCGATCTCATGGTTGATCAACACCCCTGCGTGTCTTTCCCCATTGAAATTAGCGAAGTGCCCCCGGAGGCACAGTCCCTCGCGATCGCCTTCGTCGATTACGATGCCATTCCTGTTGGCGGATTCTGCTGGATTCACTGGCTCGCCTGCAATATCGCACCCGAAACCACGCTTATTCCCGACAACGCAAGCGCACTGGAAAGCATCCCCATGGTTCAAGGAACCAACAGTGACTGGTCGCCGCTCGCTGGCGCCCACACGAACCCCGCCATCATTCAGCGTTATGCTGGCCCGTTCCCGCCCGATCAGGATCATGAGTACACGCTCGAAGTCTATGCGCTTAATACGAAGCTCGATCTCGAGGAAGGCTATTACCTCAACGAGTTCCGCAAAGCCATTCGCGGCCATGTCATTGAAAAGGTCGAGCTCGATTTCATGAGCCGCTCATAAAGAATGGACGAACACCAAGTAGCGACACCGCAAGCGTAAACGCAAGTTATCAACCCGACGCCCCCTCCCCATGAGGGGGCGTCGTTCTTCCCATTGCTCAGACCGATTAAGTCCAGGCGTCGAGGCAGAGGTCATTGGGGTACAATTACCTAATGCGCTGATCCGGGGAATCTCAACGATCAGTCTGCTAAACAGCATTAGAGAGTATTCAAGGCGAGCGGCGAAGGAGCTGAAAATGTGGCGCATGAATTACACCATTGTCGCTAACCTATACCGGCTCCCCAAGATTCTGGAGATGATGCATCGAATTGCAGATCGCCCAGACCTGTACTCCGAGCAGGAATCCTACGACTATGTTCGCTATGTAATCAGCCTCATGCAGAAGACCGGCTGGATCAAGACGGAAGCCTTCGGTACTGAAAACCTTCCGGAAGAAGGCGGATACGTGCTCTATCCGAACCATCAGGGCAAGTACGATGCCTACAGCATTGCCGCTGTTCATGAAAAGGCTCTGACCGTTGTCATGGACAGGGAGATGTCCTATCCCCCCCTCGTCGACGAAATCATCAGAGTCCTCAGAGGCAAGCGACTGGACATCACGAGCGCGCGTCATGCAATGGAAGTTATAAACGAAATCGCATCCGAAGTCTCGGAAGGCCGTAGGCACATCATCTTCCCCGAAGGCGCATATTCCCCCGAGAAGAAACACCAGCTATGGGATTTCAAACCGGGATGCTTCAAAACAGCAACCAAGGCCAAGGCACCTATCGTGCCCGTTGCCTTGATCGATTCTTATAAGCCATACAACAGCTGGACCATCACTCCCGTGAAGACGCAGGTTCACTTCCTGAAGCCTCTTTATCCCGAAGAGTACGAGGGTATGAGCACATTCCAAATTGCGGCAATCGTCAAGGAGCGTATCCAGGAAAAGCTTATCGAGCTTGGTCGTGCCTAATTCACCACTAGACCAGTTTGGTTGCGGCTAGGCCACTACTAGACTAGCTTGGTCGCGCGTAATTCACCACTAGACCAGCTTAGTCGCGCATAGGCTGCAGCCAGTTGACTTTGATCGTAGGTAAACCACGACCGCATCCGCAGCCGCTATCCCCCAAACCTACCTCATGCATAAAAAAGGCCCGCTTGAAAGCGGGCCTTTTGCTTTGACGGGATCAAAACCTCTTGCGGATCAAGATCTCTTGCAGGTCAACCTCTTACAGGTCAGCCTCGTTGTAGTGATCGAACTCGTCGTAGATCTCCTGAGAAGGCTCGGCGGTAAGCTTCGA
>JAFYTB010000110.1 GCA_017559045.1 Eggerthellaceae bacterium
GACGAGCAGCAGGCTCTCTCTATGGCACGCCGCATTATTGATGCAGCCTCTGCTGGTGAGCCTGGTGAAGAGGTGGAATTCTCGCCTGCTCGCGTTTTGTTCCAGGATTTCACTGGCGTGCCGGTGTTTGTCGACTTCGCAGTAATGCGCGAGGCCTGTGCTGCGCTTGGTGGAGATCCCAAGAAGATCAATCCGCAGGTACCTTGCGATCTTGTCATCGATCATTCGGTTATCGCAGATGAGGCGGGTTGCAAGGCTGCTATGCAGAAGAACATGCAGCTTGAGTACGAGCGCAATGCTGAGCGCTATGAGTTTTTGAAGTGGGCTCAGGAGTCTTTCGAGAACGTTCGCATTGTTCCTCCTGGAATGGGCATTTGCCATCAGCTCAATATTGAGGAATTCGCTTCTGTTGTGTGCACGAATTCCGACTCCGAAGACGTAGTTGCCTATTTCGACACGCTTGTTGGTACTGATTCGCACACGCCGACTGCTAACGGCATTGGTGTTCTTGGCTGGGGTGTCGGCGGTATCGAGGCCGAGGCGGCCGCTTTGGGTCAGCCTATCACGACCCTTGTTCCTCGCGTTGTCGGCGTTAAGCTGTCGGGTGGCCTGAATTCTGGCGTATCTGCCATGGATGTATCGCTTGCCTTTGCGAAGATGCTGAGAGCGCGCGGTGTTGTTGGTTGCTTCGTCGAGTGCTTTGGCGAGGGCGTCTCCGCTTTGAGCGCTACTCAGCGTGCATGCATTTCGAATATGACCCCCGAATACGGTTGCACGTGCACTTTGTTCCCCGTTGATGAGAAGACGATCGACTATCTGCGTATGACCGGTCGAACTGATGAGCAGCTGGAGCTTGTCGAAGCTTATGCCAAGGCTCAGGGATACTGGGGATGCGCGGATGCGGGACGTAAGTATTCCGAGATTCTTGAGCTTGATCTTTCGAGTGTTGAGCCTTCGCTGGCAGGACCTTCGCGTCCTCATGATCGTATCGTGCTTTCCGAGGCAGGCCAGCGTTTCCGCCAGATTTGCGAAGAACGCAGCCTTGATTTGACCGAGAATGTTGCCGTCGAGATTCTGGGCGAAAAGCATGAGATCACCCATGGCGCGATTGCGATCGCTGCCGTGACGAGCTGTACAACGGCAACAGATCCGGCCATGATGCTTGCAACCGGACTTATGGCTCGCAATGCTGCTGAAAAGGGTCTGCTTCCGAAGCCCTGGGTTAAGACGATTCTTGCTCCGGGTAGCCGCGCAACGGAGCTGCTTCTGAAGAGGGCTGGCTTGCTTGATTCCCTCAATAAGCTGGGCTTTTACACTTGTGGTTTCGGTTGTATGAGCTGCATCGGAAACTCCGGCTCCATTAAGGATTCCCTCAAGCAGGTTGCCGACAAGATTGAGCTTGCAAGCGTGCTTTCGGGTAACAGAAACTTCGAGGGTCGAATTTCGCCTGATGTTTCGCAGAATTATCTGACGGCACCGTCGAACGTCATTGCGTATGCCATCGCGGGAACGATGGATATTGATATGGCGAATGATGCTCTGGGCTACGATGCCGAGGGTGAGCCCGTTTACTATCGTGACATCGTGCCTTCGGCAGAAGAGCTTGCTGACTTGGTGTCTCGTTACGTGACGGCTGACCTCTATGAGGAGGGAACCTGCGGCATGTATGAGGGCGATGAGACCTGGCAGGCATTGGCGGCGCAGGGCAGCGACACGTTCCAATGGAACGAGCAGTCCACGTACGTGCGTCGTCCCCCGTATTTCGATGGCATGGGTATCGAGGCGGTAGACCCCGAGCCTGTGAGCGATGCGCGCGTCATCGGATGCTTCGGCGACTTCATCACCACAGATCACATTTCTCCTGCTGGTTCGATCGCCAAGGACTCGCCCGCGGCAAAGTATTTGGAGGCATGTGGTGTTGCTCAGGCGGATTTCAACACGTATGGAAGCCGTCGCGGTAACCATGAAGTTATGATGCGCGGAACCTTCGCGAACGTGAAGCTGACCAATCTTCTTGCCCAGGGGCGCAAGGGCGGTTGGACGTACGACTTTGAGAACGAGGAATTGACCAGCATCTATGACGCATCGGTTGCGTATGCAAACGCGGATGCGCCTCTGGTGGTTCTTGCTGGCAAGATGTACGGAAGCGGATCTTCTCGCGACTGGGCTGCTAAGGGTCCGATGCTGTTGGGTGTTCGTGCGGTGATTGCAGAGAGCTTTGAGCGTATCCATCGCTCCAACCTTATCGGCATGGGTATTCTTCCGCTTCAGTTCGAAGAAGGCGAAAGCAGGGAGTCGCTTGGTCTGACCGGCGAGGAAGTCATCTCCATCGAGCCGATCGACTTCTCTCAGGGACTTCCGAATCCTGCCGTGGTTGGAGTGCGTGCGCGTAAGGCCGACGGCGAAGAGATCGACTTCAAGGCAGTTGTTCGAATCGACACGCCTACCGAGGGTCGCTACTATGCCAACGGTGGCATCCTGCAGTTCGTGTTGCGAGAGCTTTCTGCATAAGTCAGGGAGGCGGCATCCGGAACGGATGGTGCTGGGGTGCATGACGTGACGCTTAAAGCAGGAGCGCGGTGAAGTGAACCGTCTGTGCATCTTGTATAATGGCTGATGAAGCTAACAATTGACGATTGTTTGATAGTGAGCCCGACCTCGTAAAGGGGTCGGGCGTCTTACTATAAAATGAGCATCAAACATGGTTTACCTACGGAAAAGAGGAAAACGTGAAGCAAACTTCTGGAATTGATGCCCTGCTTGAAGCGCTGAAGCAGTCGGGCGTCAACACGGGCGATCTCGGTGGCCAGAGCGCTTCTGCCGGCTCCGCGTCCGATGCTGGCGCTGGCGGCGGCTCTCCGTTTGGCGGCGGCACTAACGGTTCCCCCTTTGGTGGCGGCTCGCCCTTTGGCGGTGGCACTAACGGTTCCCCCTTCGGCGGCGGCTCGCCGTTTGGCGGCGGTCAGGGCGCTGGCGGTAACGGTGGAAACGTAATGCCTGAAATCGACCTCTCCTTCATGGACAGGTTCAATGACTTCAGCAAGAAGGCGCTCTTCCTGCTGGCCATCGTGGTTGTCCTTGCTCTTGGTGTTGCATATTGGTGGTTCCATCCGCCTATCAACATCCATAGCGTCGACACCTGGACGTTCATTGCCGTTGTCATTCTTCTGCCGCTGTTCATTGTCTTCCTTTGGAAGTCTCGCGGTTATGAGAAGGGCGACGAGCGCACGGCTCCCAAGCCGGGCAAGGCAAAGGCATTCAAGTTCCTCGCATGCATTCCGGTGGCAATTGTTGCGGTTGGTGTGGTTGGCGCAGTGCTTTCTCTGCCCATCGTTCCCGGCAATGCGGCTAAGTATTCGAGCGTCCTCGTGACGGATACGCTTGAGTTCGCTGAGGATATTCAGGAGGTTAACTACTCCGAGATTCCCGTCATCGATCGCGATATCGCCATCCTTTACGGCAACCGTGAGATGGGCGCTATTCCCGAGTACGTTAGCCAGTTTGTCATCTCTAACATGTATAGCCAGATTAACTACCAGGGCAACCCGGTGCGTGTGAGCCCGCTTGGCTATGCAGACCTTATCAAGTGGTTCACCAATCGCGAGGGCGGCATCCCCGCGTACTCCCTGGTCAATATGACCACCCAGGATGCTGAGATCGTTCGTCTGGGCGATTCTCCCATCTATTACTCTCAGTCGGAGCCTCTGTTCCGCAATATTGATCGTCACGTTCAGCTGAATTACCCGTTCTATATGTTCGACTCCTTCTCCTTCGAGATCGACGAGAATGGTCATCCGTGGTGGATCTGCCCTGTTCAGACCCGTACCATCGGCCTGTTCGGCGGCACCACTATTAGCCGCGTGGTTCTCTGCGATGCGACGACGGGCGAGTGCCAGGACCTTGCTGTTGAGGATTGCCCGCAGTGGGTTGACGGCGTTTATCCGGCTGACCTGCTCATCGCTCAGTACAACTGGTATGGTCGCTACAACAACGGTTGGCTGAACTCCTTCCTTGGCCAGGAGAACGTTATGCAGACGACTCCGGGTACCGACGGCCTTCTGGGTTACAACTACATCGCCAAGGACGACGATGTGTGGGTCTACTCTGGCGTTACCTCCGCAACTGCTGACGAGTCCATCATCGGCATCGTGCTGGTGAACCAGCGCACGCAGGAATCTCACTTCTACAGCGTGCCTGGCGCAACCGAGGCATCTGCAATGGCGTCTGCTGAGGGTCAGGTTCAGGACTTGGGCTATCGAGCAACCTTCCCCCTGCTTATTAACGTCAATGGTCAGCCCACGTACTTCATGGCCCTCAAGGACGGTTCGGGCGTTGCGAAGCAGTTCGCTATGATCGACATTCAGCGTTATCAGAATGTTGCAACGGGCGCAACGGTTGCTCAGTGCCAGAAGAGCTACGAGTCGCTGCTCGCTATCAACGGCGTTGTGTCCTCTGGAGTGGGCGAGGATGATATGGTCGAACTGACTGGTGTCATTCGCTCGATGGCGCAGGCGGTAATCGATGGTGATTCGCACTTCTATGTGACGATCGAGGATGCCCCGGGTATTTATGACTTTGCATTGCCCGGCCTGCTCGAGATCGTCGGCTATCGCGTGGGCGACACCATCACCTTCACCTTCTTTGATGGCGAGACGACGAATCTTGCGTACGCCATCCAGAGCGACCTGCCGCTTGATCCGGTGTTCTCGATGGAGATCGTCGACGACGCTGAGGCCGATTCCGAGGAAGAGGCTGCGGCGTAGCGTAGGCGGATCCGCGGAGCGCGGCATAGCGTAGGCGGATTCGCAAAACGCAGTGTGACGCTAGCGGATTTGATTAAGGCTGCAGCGTAGCGTCGCCATGTGATTTGTGCAGAAGGAGTGATCATCCCTGATCACTCCTTCTTTTTTGAAATTAGTATATTGACGAAAGTTCTCAATTCGCTAATATATAAGGGCTGTGTTTTTACACGGCAACTTAACGGAATAGTTCCGCTGCTTAAGACAGCAGGTACCCGCAAGGGTTTAATCACGAAAGTGGCCCGCCGAGGTGGTCGTAATCATCGAAGCTTATCGACCCCTGCCGTCTTGAGATTGCAGGGGTCGTTCCTTTTTCTCAGGCTTCGATCCCACCCGTAAAGGGCGGAACCCGAGTTTGGGAAAAAGGAGGTGTACATACCATATGCCGAATGCTCAGAACACTGAGATGCTCACTAAGGTCAAGGCTGACCTTGAGGGCGTAACTGCAGTTTACGTGGTTGACTACCGTGGTCTTACCGTGAAGGAGATGGAGGCTTTCCGTCGCGAGATGCGCGAGAGCGGTGCTTCCGTCAAGGTCTACAAGAACACGCTGGTTCGCCTGGCACTGCAGGAGGCCGAGCTGCCCACGCTGGATGATATCCTGCAGGGCCCGAGCGCATTTGTGTTCCCCGGTGAGGACGTAGCTGCTGCTGCTAAGGCTGTCAAGGCTTTCGCTAAGGCCAATAAGAAGCTCGAGATCAAGGGCGGTCTTATGGAGGGTCAGGCAATCGACGCTGCTGGTGTCGAGGCCATCGCTGCTCTGCCTTCTCGCGAGGAGCTCATCGCAATGGTTGCTGGCGCTATCTCTGGTGTGGCTCGTGGCCTCGCCGTTTGCGTCGACGCAATCCCCGCTGGCATGGCTCGTGCCATCAAGGCCGTCGCCGACCAGAAGGACGCTGCTTAATTGCAGTACTCGCGGCGTAAGATGCGCCGCATAACTTAGAAACTAAACACTTGACCAGAAAAGATTCTGGTCCCTTTGAAAGGAAACTAACATGGCTGTTACTCGTGAGGAGATCATTGAGGCTCTGAAGGAGATGACCCTGCTTGAGGCATCTCAGCTCGTTAAGGACATCGAGGAGACCTTCGGCGTTTCCGCTGCTGCTCCGGTTGCTGTTGCTGCTGCTGCTCCGGCTGAGGCTGCTGCTGAGGAGGAGAAGACCGAGTTCGACGTTATCCTCGAGGGCTTCGGCGATCAGAAGATCGGCGTCATCAAGGTTGTCCGCGAGATCACCGGTCTTGGCCTGAAGGAGGCTAAGGCTCTCGTCGAGGAGGCTCCGAAGCCGGTTGTTGAGGCTGTCAACAAGGAGAAGGCTGAGGAGATCAAGGCTAAGCTCGAGGAAGCTGGTGCTGCTATCTCCATCAAGTAACTTTAGTTACTAGATGACTTTTCGAGGCGCGTGCCATTTGGTACGCGCCTCTTGCTATTCTATGGGGGTTAATCTGTTCTGCCGCCATGGCGATGTCGGGCTCAGTGTGTTGTGTCCGAGGAGGTATCTTGTGGAAGATTCAAAGAGCCGCTTGAGGCGCATATTGGGTGAAGAGGGCCTTGCAAAACTGGAGGGCTCCACGGTTGTCGTCTTCGGCCTTGGTGGCGTGGGCGGAAGCTGCGCCGAGGCGCTGGTCCGCGGCGGAATTGGCCACCTTGCCTTCGTTGACGGCGATCGCGTGTGCTTGAGCAATCTGAACAGGCAGGCCATCGCTTTTCAGAGCACGATTGGTCAAACTAAAGTTGACGCGATGTGCGCTATGGCTCGAGATATTTATCCCGATGTGCAAGTTGAGGGCCTTGTGACTTTCGTTCTGCCCGAGAACCTCGACGAGGTGATGGGCGGGCTGCCGGAGAAGATCGACTATATTGTCGACGCTATTGATACGCTTTCGGCGAAGCTGGCCATTGCTCAGTACGCCCAGGAGCGCGGCATCCCCGTAATATCAAGCATGGGTGCAGCGAACAAGACCGATCCGACCAAGCTTCGCTTTGCTGATCTGTTCAAGACCGATCATTGTCCTTTATGCCGCGCTATGAGAAAGCAAGCGCGTGCTAAGGGGCTTAAGAAGCTTCAGGTTCTTTATTCCAGCGAAGAGCCTATTTCGGTTGCACATGAAGAGGGCGCCGCTCGTTCTGAGCGCACGAACCTCGGTACTATGTCGTATATGCCGCCCGTTATGGGCCAGATGATCGCGGGCTATGTAATTCAGGAGCTCTTGAAGAACGACTAGGTCGTTTCTTGGTCAAGGCGGTTTTGTCTTACGGCTTTGCGCTTTTCGGAACGTGTCCATTGGTTTGACTTTAGCGAGTCAGTCCGATGGGCACGTTTTTCATATCGGGGGGCAGAGGAGCCTCTAGGTGCAGCTGCTCTTGCGTGATGGGGTGTACAAGATCGAGCTGCCAAGAGTGCAGGGCGCATCGCTCAATGAGGGACGTTGGGTTTCCGTAGGCGTCATCGCCCAACAAGGGGCATCCGATGTGGCTCATATGCACTCGAATCTGATGGGTGCGGCCGGTCTCCAGCTGAAGCTCAACGAGGGAGAGAGTTTCACGGTGTTCTGCCTCGTTCGGTGCTGTAGGTACGGCATCGTTTTGGTTGATGACGCGGTAATGGGTTACGGCGCGCTTACCAAGCTCGGACACTCCGAAGCTTCCATAGACGTCGCGCAAGCGTGCGATAGGCGCATCGATGGTTCCGCTATTGGGTTCAGGGATTCCTTCGCAAATAGCAAGATAGGTTCTTTTAAACGAGTTGGTGTGAAGCTGCGCTTGCAGAACATTCTGCGCGTGGGCGTGCTTTGCAAACACGATGAGTCCCGACGTATCGCGATCGAGGCGATTAACGGGATGGGGGGAGGGCGCCATGGCATCTTGCTCGCAATGGCCCTCCTTATGCAGAAGGTAGTAAGCGACGTGGTTGCAGAGCGTGCCGTCGAAATGGCCTCTGCTGGGATGCACCACAAGGCCGGGATCCTTATTAATAATAAGAAGATCTTCGTCCTCGAAAACGATGGATAACTTGCCCGGTTCTGGCTTGAGGGACCTGTCCCGACCGTTATCAAACAAAGACAGAGAAATCGTCTGTCCTGAGCGGGCGATCGCATCAGTGCGGCTCGGGAGCCCGTCAAGCATTACGCCAACGTCGGTTTTTCGAGCATGTCTGACGATGGCTTCGCTGACGTGCATCCTATTTCGCAGTATGAAATAGACGGATTTTCCGTCATCTTGGGGACTAACGATGTAAGAGACCATTCTGTTCATAGCGTAATGGTAGCCCAGAATCATCATCTTTTCATTCCATTTTAGAAATATGGCTCTGACGTGGGCAGATATTAAATTCAACCCAAAGAAAAAGAAGGGAAATAGTAAAAATCAACCCCTAGGGTTTACGAAGTAAAACCAGTCTTAAGACCAAACAGATTGACCAAAGTAACCCGATGCCATATCCTTTTCAAATGCTCCATTGTGGCGGTCTATCGCTCATGCTGCTTTGGATGCAAACACACGGTCCGACGGCGAATCGCGAAAGGAGGTAAAGCGTAGTCGTAGGTTCTGCTTATTGTTATGGATCCCGGGGTGATCGAGCATTGTTGGGGAACGATACTCGTGAGCCATGGACGCACAGTCCACGTTTCGACGTGTGGCTGATCCCGAAGCTTCCGTGAGCGCCTGGAACCCAGAAGCAATAATCAGGTTTGCTACTACGCAAATAGGTGGGTCCTCCCCACCAAAACTGGAAACACTCGAAGTTATTCGAATAGGAGGGATTCATGAATAACAAAGAGTTTACCGTCTCTGAGGTTATCGACTCTTTCGGTCTCACGAAGTTCACCTGGACTACTTTCTTCCTGCTGCTCTTCGCTCAGATCTTCGACGGTTACGACTTCATGATCGTTAACTCCACCAACATGTACGTGGCCTCCACCTTCTGGCCCGACACCGTTGGTGCAACCGCCCTTATGGGCTCCCTGACCACTTGGGGTCTTCTGGGCATGGTTATCGGCGGCGCTGTCGGCGGTATCATGTCTGACAAGATC
>JAFYTB010000111.1 GCA_017559045.1 Eggerthellaceae bacterium
AGCTATCGGGGGCGAAGCTCTTTTATATGGATGAAGAGATATTAGCTTACGAGGTATGACCACTCGGCTAGACCGAGTGCTTCGCAGACGAGCCGCTGTTCGTCTGCGGGGTTAATCTCGACGGTCTTGATGCTGTTGTCGCCTTTGTACGGCTCTTCGAAGATAAGCAAGGTGCTTTCCTTGAGAGATTTAAGGAATTCGTCTTTGTACTCTAGGAAGACCACGCTGTCGTCGAAGCCGTAGGTATAAAGGTTGATAAGAGTGAGCTGCTGGCCTTTTTCATAAGAGCCATTTCCGGTGCAGACAAAGGTTTCCGTCCAGTAGTCAATGGTGGAGAGGTCTGGATAGTACTCTACCTTCATGCGGATAGTGCCTTCTTTAACGCTGTCGTCGAAGACAATATTGCAGTTATAGTTTGTGATCTCGATGAGTTCGCCGGGCGCCATCTCGTAGATGATCTCCTCGGTAGTGGCTTCTTCGCTTTCGCTGAGAGAGATGTAGTCAACCTCGAAAGCCGTGTATTCCGCTGCCGCCACACCGGCGCCAACTCCAGTGATCAAGGTGCCTGCAAGGAGGCCTCCGAATAGAATTTTGCTTGTCTTGCTAATCATGGCGGTTTCCTTCTACTAGATAGAGGCAGTGGAATTTGCGCAGATCGGCGCGGTGTTTGCCGCAGCGAGGGGGGAGTCGGTGTCCTTCAAGCCACTGTTGCTGCTTGCCGTGTATTCGGAAGCTTTGCGCTTCGGGTTTCGTTTGATCAGTCGAATGACCAAAAGCGAGATGCTTAGAGATACCAAGAGCAGGCCGAGGGCGCAGAGGCAAATACCGGCAATAGGATAGCCTTGAATCAGTAGCACGACGCAGAATCCAAGCGTGAAGAGGAGTGCGAGAGCGCAGAGGAGAAAGCAGGCTGCCGTGCAGGCAACAAGGGCATTCCAGCACCAACGGATAAGCGTGATGGCCATTCCTGCGATACCCGATCCCAGGGAGCTGCTGCCTCGCAGAATACCGTTGAAGGTTTTGCCCAAGAAGACACGGAATCGAGTGAGGATGCCCGGTTTCTCGTTTTGCGCTTCTTCCGCGTTTTGGACGGTGGGCTTTTCTCTGCTAGCAAGCTTGCTCTTAAGGTTCTCGGCTACATCCTTGAGCTTGGACACGCTTTTTTTGGTTGCAGCGGCGGCGTTTGCGGCGGCCAGCTTGCTTCCTTCAAGGATCTTCTCCGTATTTACGACGGGAGCTTGCTGGGCGTCTTGAGCATTGCTGTCGCCAACAGTGCTTGGTGCCTTGACGTGGTAGGCACCCAAGATGTCGCTTACGAGCTGATCGATGTCTCCGAATTCCTTTATAGCTTCTTCTTCGGAGAGTCCCTTCTCGACTTTCATATCGATATGCTGAGAGTACTCGTCGATGATGTCTCGTTGCTCTTCGTCCTCTAGAAGGCTCAGCTGCTTCTGAAGCGTGAGCAGAAATTCGGTTTTATTCATGTCCATGCTCCTCTAAAAACGTGCAAACTCCCTGCTGAAACTCAAACCATTCTCGTCTTAGCTCATCGGCTCGCATGATGCCCGCCGCCGTGAGGCGGTAGTACTTACGCGGAGGACCCTCGGTCGATTCGCGGAGATAAGTTTCGAAGTAGTGCTCATTGGTGAGGCGTTTGAGAAGGGGATAGATGGTTCCTTCTTTGACGTCGATAGCGCCGGATATTTCCTCAACAAGCTCGTATCCGTACATATCGCGAGCCCTTACTGACTCGAGTACGAGCAGCTCGAGCACGCCTTTTTTGAATTGCGCGTTCATGCATCGATTCCTTTCGAGGTGAAGCATGTTTAAGCGTTGCTTGCTTGATCGAAGGAGATTGCTTTTGGAAACCGGATCGATACAGGTTAAGTCTGCCGTCTCCCAGATAGCCCATTTTCTGTACTTCGACTGTTCGCTTGCATAGTAAACAAGCTATCTTGTAATGTCAAATACCTGACTAAAAATTGTAACGACAATATGTCGGGAAGATTTCGACAAGGTTTCGCGGCGAACGGATTAATTCCGAAAGCAGAAGGTCGTATACAATGGGCGAACGGTAAAACGTGTTGAGAATGTGACCATCGGTATACGGGTCTTTTCTTTTACCGAAGAGGGTCTATATTGCACTTAATCGCTAGTAAATGCGCTTTTAGCGCATAGTTGTATAACTGAAGGGGAGGTCATCATGCCTACTAACAGCGACATTCTGAACAATGCCGAGCAGTTCCGTTCGAAGATGTTCGGCGGATACGAGTCTGCTCTTTCCTATACCGATCCCGAGTTTGTCCAGATCTTCGAGAACTTCGCATTTGGCGATGTTGTTTCCGCGAGCAAGATCGATGACAAGGCTCGTCTGAAGGCCATTCTGGCTGCGCTTATTGGCGCTCAGGGTGCTGATGCCTTCCGCACTATGCTTCCCGGTGCTCTTGAGATTGGCGTTACTCCCGATGAAGTGAAGGAGATCGTTTACCAGGCAACGCCGTACGTGGGTCTGGCTCGCGTTCTTCCCTATATCCTTATTGTTAATGAGCGACTGCGTGGTCGTTCGATTCGTCTTCCTCTCTCTCCGAAGAAGACCACGACTCGTGCTGAGCACCTTCAGCGTGGCAATGATATTCAGGTCGAGGTATTTGGCGAGCATATGCGCGACAACTGGGTAGATGCTTCCGCTGAAACCGCTCTTGTTCGTGAGTGGGCAGCTGCTAATTGCTATGGCGATTACTACACCCGCGAGGGAATGTCTATTGCCGACAGGGAGATGATCACGCTGTGCTTCCTTGCTGCGATGGGCGGATGCGAGGAGCAGCTTCGTGCGCATGTTGCCGGCAACATTCGTCTTGGCAACGACAAGGAATTCCTTGTTGACGTGCTGCAGAACCTCATTCCTTACATCGGCTATCCTCGTGTCATGAACGCAATTGCTTGCGTTGAGGCAGCTGCAGCCGAGATGGAGCAGTAGTCACCTATTTTGTTTTGCCCGCGCTTGGGCAGAGGTCGCGGATAAAGCAGTCGTCGCATTTTGGCTTTCTCGCATCGCAGGTTTCGCGACCGAACAAGACCCATTGATGATTGATGGGTCCCCAGTGGTCGCGTGGGTAGAGAGCGAGTAGATCGTCTTCGGTTTTCGCGGGAGTTTCGGCCTTCGAGAACCGAAGACGATGCGCAATGCGGAACACGTGCGTATCCACAGCGATTCCCTCGACGATTCCGAATGCCTCGTTAAGCACGACGTTTGCCGTCTTTCGCCCAACGCCGGGTAACTTTTGCAGCTCGTCGATATCGCGCGGAATTTCTCCGCCGTATTCGGAGAGAACCATCTGGGCGCATTTAATGCAGTTAGCTGCTTTTGCCCGGTAGAAACCGATGGTGCGAATGATTTCTTCGACATCGGAAGGATTGGCGGCCGCCAGATCGGTGACAGTGGGGTAGCGCTCCCATAGTGCGGGTGTCACTTTGTTGACGCCCTTGTCGGTGGTTTGGGCGGACAGCAGAACCGCGATGGTGAGCTTGAATGGATCGCCCCAATAATGAAGAGCGCATTCCGCTTCGGGGTAATGTTCGTTCATGCGCTTGGCGATTTCGAGGGCGCGCTCAAGCTTGGCCTTTTTTGATTCTCTTGCCATGATGCTCCCGAGCTAGCGGTTGAGAAGATGTCGGATTGCGGCAATGGGGTGTCGCGTGAGCATACGCGGACCGGAATAACGCATGGCAGCGCGAATGCGTTCGCGCATGTCGGCGCGATAGCAGTGGTTGCCGCATTGCTCGCATGATGTTTTCACATCCATCTTGCGGCAACGCTGCGTTCTCAAGACGGCATAGGCGTCAAGTTCTGCGCATGCTTCGCATACGGATTCACCGCAATATGCGCTATGGGTCTGATCTGCGATTTTGTGATTATGTTCGCAATAAAGCGCAATCATTTGGGAGATGGTTTTCTTCTCTCGTTCGCGCCTTTTCGCAACAGCAGGGGAGTCTTCCATGGATTTCTTTTCTCTTCGGAAAATCGTTTTGCACAGGGTAATTGGTTCTTTTGTTTCCACGAGCAACGAATCGGTGGCGGTCTCGTGGGCGGGGGCAAGCTGTGGGGGAATGCAACTGGTGAACGGTTGCGTAAATCACCGTTTCTTCAATTAAGCCATGTATGATGAGGACAGTAGCATGGGGCTCGAGAGAGGTTCTTGTGATGACTGTTCGTCGACTTGCTGCCATTGTCATGGTTTGTGCTTTTGCCCTGGTCGTCTGCACCTCGAGTGTTGCTTTGGCCAATTCAGCTCGTATGCACTGGGAAGGTGTCAGCTCCCCTGGCGCCATGGCGATTGATGAGGATTGTCCCGTTGTCGTCGAAGGTGAAAAACTTGTATTCGATGTTGTCGATTTCCCCGAGGCTTACTACGGGATTGACGGCGATCCGGCTTCTTATGCATCTACTGTTACGGCAACCTATGAGTTTTTGAATCCCGCTGACTATGCAGTCTCTATGACCCTTGCTTTCCCCTTTGGTGTTCTTCCCGATTACTTGATGGATGCCTACTACGAGACGACAAAAGTGGAGCTTGATCGCTTGCTTGAGGGGGGCGTTGGCGTTTGGGTTGATGGGAAGCAGGTTGAGCTCACTCTTCGCCATACATATTTTTCACCCTATCGTTACTTTGATGTGACCCAGGATTTGTCGCTGCTCGAGAGCGGTTATGTTCATGATTCCTTCTATGCGCCTGATTTGCCCGTTACCAAATACACCTATCGTATAAGCGGTGTTGCTGAAGACGACTATGCTGCTACCATCGGATTCCGCTGGATGCTGAGGGATGATGCGAAGATCATGTTGATCAATCAGAGCGGTTTGCAGTGGTGCGAGGATAATCAAGATGATGTCATCGTGAATACGTGGGCTGAAAGCGGCGGGCTTGTCGAAGTGTACGTTTTCGGATCGGCTCCCGATGATCTGGCAGCCGTACTATACGAAGATGGCAGCTGCGAAACGACTCTCGATGCTACAGCTGAACTTGTTGATGTCAGCAATCTGGCATTCGCCGATATTGCCTTTATGAGCTGGTCCGATGAGACTTCGGTCTTAAAGCATGATTGGTATAACGCCATGGTTGCATATATGCGCCATTGCGAAAGCGAAGCCGAAGGCATCGTGATGGATACGATGTATCAGGGCGTAGGGGAGAACTTTGATCTCTCCGGAATGCTTCTTCGTTGGTATCAATATGATTTGGATTTTGAGGCAGGACAGCGACTGAGCAACAGTGTAATTGCTCCGTTGTATCCGTCGATCAATCTTGAAATGGAGCCGCCGGTCTACGGTTATGAATACCTACTCTCTCCGGCTCAGCTTTGGTCTGATTTCAAGTCGCTTCACATCGTAATCAATACTCCGTATTGCCTGGTCGAAAGCAACCTTGAGGGTTTTAAGCCTTTGGATTGCGAAGAAGGCTACGCACTGTCGCTTGAGGGGCTTCCCCAAAGCGAGTTGGAGTTTGTCCTGAGTACGTCTGAAAATCCCAAAGAGCCGTTCCTTGGTTCGGATGCGGGCTATGTGTTCGCGCTTTTTGCGCCGCTTGTCGGCTTGCTCTTGCTGGGTGTTTTGGTCGTTGCTCTATTCATGCGTATCTTCACGAAGAAGTCATGCAGCTAACTTCTGGGGCTTTGGTATGTGAACCGCCTGCGATGTGCCCATCGTGAGGCGACGCTGCTCTATTACAATATGCGCATGCCGCAAAAATGCGGCTAGTTGTGTTGCTTGGGGTCGGTCGTATTTTGCGGCTGCTCGTATTTAGGCGGATTGGCGGAATGGCATGCTTATAGACTCCCTGGTGTTTACGCTTGAGAAGTCGGGTTGTCTTGAGCCCTTCTGGGGCAAACTCGACGCAGGTGAGGATGCTACGCTCGGCATTGCTGCTTCCGCGCGTCCTTTTATGGTTGCGGCCCAGTTTGCGCGCAATCCTCAGCCGACTCTGGTTGTTGTTGCGGGCGAGGACGCCGCGCTAGCTTTCGCGAGAAATGTCGCCGCCTACGTGGGTGAGGAGAATGTCCTTCGCTTCCCCGAGCGCTCCGATTTTCCCTTTGCACCGAAACCCGCTAAGCTTCGCGAGGTTGCTCAGCGTATGGAGGCTGCCCATGCTTTGCAGGCGGGGCGCAGGCGCGTTGTCGTAGCAAGCGCTCGTGCGCTTGTTCGTATGATGCCTCCCGCCGCCGAGCGGGTGTGCGCGCCGCTGCTTCTTTCCGCAGGCTGTGAACTTGAAGATATGGGTTTACGCGGTGTCGAGGAGTTCGATGATCTTGTTCGTGAGCTCGAGGCTCGCGGATATGCGAACACGGGAGAGCTTGACGGTCCGGGCACCTTTGCCGTGCGCGGTGGAACAATCGATGTCTATCCCGGAAATCTGGTATATCCGGTTCGTCTCGACTTCTTTGGAGAGGAACTCGAAGAGATTCGAAGGATTGTTCCCTCAACGGGGCAGACCATTTCTTCTCTTGCGGATGTCGAGATTTATCCGGTGGTCGAGTATTCATGCTCCAAGACCATGCTTGCGCAGGCTCGCAAGAAGCTTGAAAAGCCAGCGCTTACCAATCCTGCGCTTCGTGATGTTCTTGAGAAGCTTGATGGTGGACTTCGCTTTGAGGGCGCTGATGTCCTGTTGCCGTATCTCTATAAGAAGACGGCTACGTTGGGGGACTACCTTGGCGACAAGGGCTTGACCGTCATGGTGGAGCCGCGATCTCTGTTCGATGACGCCACCCACGCGTATGACGATGTCGCGTCGCGCGCTAAGGGAACCAATGTCTCTCTCGATGGGCTTTATGCCGCGCCTGCGCAGTTGGATTTCGGTTCTTGTCAGCGGGCTACGTACGTGTCCCTTATGCGTGTTGGTTCGACGATGGACGTGGAACTGCCCGTTAAGAGAGTGGATGTCGCGGGCAACCCCGACAAGCTCTTTGGAAAACTGCGCACGCTTGTCGAGGCGGGGTACACCGTTGTTTTCAGCGCGCCGAATTATCGTGCGCGACAGGATATGAAGTTGGCATTCGTCGATTGCGGTCTTCCTATCCAGGAGCGTCTTGATATGGCTTTTGACGAAGCTGTTGATGGTGCTTCGTCTGAACATACGCTGCGGTCGAAGCGCGTTGCTGATGCCGGCTCCGAGCATCCGGGCATCGCTAAGCGCCAGCTTCGCAGGGGTGCCGTCAACATCATCGATGTCGAGATCCCTCTTGGCATGATCTTTCCTGACGCCAAGCTTGCGCTCGTTTCTATTTCCGACACACAGGGTGCTCAGCAGGCTGCACGCACGCGTAGGCGTGTTGACATCACTGAGGTAACGTTCCCTTACAAGCCGGGTGATTACGTCGTCCACGCAGCTCATGGTGTTGCATTCTTCAAGGAGCTTACGCGCCAAGAGGTTGATGGCACTGCGCGCGATTACCTGCTTCTCGAGTACGCGGAGGGCGACAGGCTCTTCGTTCCCGTTGAGCAGCTTGATCGTGTGACTCGTTATGTGGGTCCTGAAGGTGCGAGCCCGCGTCTTACCAGGTTGAACACGAGCGACTGGTCGCGAGCTTTGCAGAAAGCGCGTAAGGCGACGAAGCAGCTTGCCTTCGATCTTGTCGATGTGTACGCGCGCCGTGCGGCTACGCAGGGATATCGTTTTGGTGCCGACACTCCATGGCAGATCGAGATGGAGGAGTCTTTCCCGTACGAGGAAACGCGCGATCAGCTTGCCGCTATCGCCGATGTCAAGGCCGATATGCAGAGTGCGCGTCCGATGGACCGTCTTATCTGCGGTGATGTGGGCTTCGGCAAGACCGAGGTTGCTTTGCGTGCTGCTTTCAAGGCGACGCAGGATGGCAAGCAGGTCATGGTTCTTTGCCCGACGACCATTCTGGCGCAACAGCATTATGCCAACTTCCGAGATCGCTTCGACCCCTTCAATGTGAAGGTCGAGGTGCTCTCGCGTTTTCGTACGCCGGCGCAGCAGGCGGCCGCGTTGAAGGGCTTTGCCGAAGGCGAGGTTCAGGTTCTGGTGGGAACGCATCGCCTGCTTTCGCGCGACGTCAATCCGCATGACCTCGGTCTTGTCATCATCGATGAGGAGCAACGTTTCGGCGTTGGTCATAAGGAGCAGTTCAAGAATTTGCGTGAGAGCATCGATGTGCTGACGCTTTCGGCAACGCCTATTCCGCGCACCATGCAGATGTCTCTTTCCGGTGTTCGCGACATGAGTCTCATCATGACACCGCCCGACAATCGTCGTGCTGTGAAGGTACACGTAGGGGAGTGGGATCCCGATGTAGTGAGCGCGGCTATCCGTTTCGAGCTCGAGCGCTCTGGCCAGGTTTACTACGTGAGCAATCGTGTACGTAGCATCGACGATGCGGTTGCGCGCGTGCAGGCTGCTGCTGGCGAGGCGCGCATAGGTGTTGCCCACGGCCAAATGGGTAAGGACGAGCTTGAACGCGTGATGGAGGATTTTGCGGCTGGCGAGCTCGACGTGCTTGTGGCGACCACCATTATCGAGAGTGGTATCGACAACCCGAATACCAATACCCTTATCATCGAGGACTCTCAGCGACTCGGCTTGGCGCAGATGTATCAGCTCAAGGGTCGTGTTGGTCGCTCTTCGCGACAGGCTTACGCCTATTTCATGTTCCCCGAAACGGTGGCGTTAACCGAAGAAGCTATGGCAAGACTTACTGCAATTGATGAGCACCAGGACCTTGGCAGTGGCATGCGTATTGCGCTCCGCGACCTTGAGATTCGTGGTGCGGGAAGCATGCTGGGCGCTGAGCAGTCGGGCAATATGAGCGCAGTTGGTTTCGACCTGTTTGCGCAGATGCTCGCGCAGGCTGTGAATGCTACACGTGAGGGCGATGACAAGGCGTTCAATCAGCTGCCTCCTGCGCTTTCGGATATTACCGTCAACGTGCCGGGTCACACTTATCTTCCCGAGGAGTATGTGCCCGAGGCAGATGAGCGTGTTCTGTGGTACCGAAAGATCGCTAGCGCGGCTACGCTTGAGGACGTTGCTGCTATTCGCGAGGATCTTGAGGGCAAGCGACCGGAAATGCCGCCTGCAGCTGCAAATCTGCTGGAAAAGGCACGTATCAAGGCTTTGGCAAACGAGCACGGAATTCGCGTTATATCGGTAGTGGCGGGTAAGCTCATCGTCGAGCCTATTGCGGTTCCGAAGGGCAGCATGATTCCTCTTAGGCGTGCTGGTGGTCGTTATCTTGAGGAAAAGAAGAAGCTCACCCTTCCGCTGCGTTACTTTAAGCTGGGCGAGGAGGATAACCTGCTAGGTCCTGTGGCGCGTTTCCTCGAGGAAATGCTTGGACAGTAGATTTGTCTGGGGTTTTGCGCGAAAGCGTCTGGCGTTTAAAAGCGTAGATGATGGGCGTTTAGGTCCATTTAGAGTTTAAAGAGAGGCTGATCATGGAGCAGCTGTCGTTCAATAGAAGATCGTTTTTGAAAGGCGCTTTGGCCGCTGGTGCTTTGGCTGCATCGGGCGCTTCGCTTTGTGGTTGCTCGACTGGTGGCCAGATACAGGTAAGCGCCGAGTGCAAGGCTGCTTCTTCCTTCACCGGACAGGCCAACGATGCTGTCTATTCGCTTCTCGATTTCTCGGATCAGTCTGAGCTTGAATGCGCTTTACGAGGATTTGTTGCCGCCCCTGAGTCTTTGGAGGTTCTCGGGGAAGAGGGCGATCTCATTTGGTCCCAGGATGCCTACAGCTTCCTTGAGGGGGAATGTCCTGAAAGTGCAAACCCCAGTTTGTGGCAAAACTCGCAGCTCAATCACTTATTTGGGCTCTACGAGGTTGTGCCGGGAATCTACCAGGTTCGCGGTTTCGACCTTACCAACTTGACGCTTGTGCGTGGCGAGGTGGGTTGGATTGTCTTCGATCCGCTGATGAGCGTTGAATGCGCTCGCGCTGCCATGAGTTTTGTTCGCGAGCATTTGGGCGATGATCCCATTACGGGTGTGGTGATAAGTCATACCCATGTGGATCATTACGGTGGTATCAAGGGTGTTGTTTCGGAAGAGGAGGTTTCCGAGCGCGGTATTCCGATCATCGTGCCTGCTGGATTCGTTGAGGGCGTGGTCGTCGAGAACATTTACGCCGGTACCGCCATGTCTCGTCGTGCGGGCTATCAGTACGGAACGGCTCTTGAACCGGGTGAGCGCGGCAGGTTGGGAATGGGAATCGGCCTCACGCAGTCATTCGGCAATGTCAGCTATATCGATCCGACGGATGAAATCGTTTCCACGGGCGAAGTGCGCGTGATTGACGGTGTGACCATGGAATTCCAGCTGACACCCGGTACCGAGGCCCCGTCGGAGATGAACACCTGGTTCCCTCAGTTCAATGCACTGTGGATGGCTGAGAACTGCACGGGCACGCTTCATAATCTGTACACCCTGCGTGGTGCTGAGGTCCGCGACGGAAATAAATGGGCGAACTATATCATGGAAACCAAGAGTCGCTATGGCGCCCAGGTGGAGGTTGTATTCCAGTCTCACAACTGGCCGCATTGGGGTAATGAAGCGGTGAATGAGTATCTGGTAAACACCGCAGCCATGTATAAGTTCATTTCCACCCAGTCGCTCATGTATCTGAATCAGGGCTACACTGCATCTGAAATCGCTCATATGATCAAGCTGCCCGATGCGTTGGAACGTGTGTGGTATACCCGCCAGTACTACGGCACTTTGGCCCACAATGCGCGTTCGGTCTATCAGAAGTACATGGGTTATTACGATGCCAACCCTGTGAATTTGCATCCTCTTCCTCCGAAGGAAGAGGCGCTCAAGCTCGTTGAGTATCTGGGCGATGTTGATGCCGTGCTGAAGAAAGCAAAGGCCGACTTTGACGCTGGTGAGTATCAGTGGGTTGCTCAAATTACCAACGCTCTTGTTTTTGCCGATCCAGAGAATGAAGCGGCGCGTCTTCTTTGCGCTGACGCCTTGGAGCAAATGGCCTATCAGGCTGAGTCTGGTACGTGGCGCAACGCATACCTGACGGGTGCAATGGAGTTGCGCGCGAATGCCGCGCTGCCGGCTCCTGCTGGCAAGAATAGTGGTGACACGCGTGGTGCCATGACTGTTCCCATGATGCTTGATTTCCTGGGAGTGCTGGTGGATGCCAATGCTGCCCAGAATCTCGACCTGACATTCAATTTGAGTATCACGGACGATGTTCCCTATGTGCTGCGCGTTAGATCAGGTGTGGTTTTGTATGAGGCTAACGCTCAGGTTGAGAATCCCGATGCAGTCATCACTTTGCCGAAGGCGGCTTTGCTTGCCCTTTGCTCGAAGGATCCTGCGGCGAGGTCCTCTTCTATGAAGATTGATGGAAATGCAGAGGCTGTCGAACTCCTCTGTTCTCATGCCATCAAATTGGACCCCCTTTTCAATGTCGTGACTCCCTAAAGGGATAGCTTCGCTGCAGCATGGGGGATAGACGGGCTGCGTTGCTGTTAGCGTAAGGCATTCGTGTCTTGTTGACGGTGATAAGTAGCGCTTCTTCCATTACACTTTACAAAGGAAAAAACCGCCCTTCGCTCGGGGTGGATGAGATTAGTTGCCGCGTCGTTTAGATGCGGTTTCGCACATGGTTTTGATTGAAGAGTGGAGACAAGGAACTTACATGAACCGATTCCAGATAATTCTTGGCCAGATCAGCTTGGCTGTTTGCGCGCTTGCCATCGGCTTGTGCGTATGCGTCGTTCCGCAGGCACCCACGGCTTTGTTTGCGGGCTGGTATGGCGACGTCGACAATTCTCCTATGACGCGCGAGGAGATCGTTTCCTTCTCCGCGGTTGTGCACGACTACACCTTCTTTGACCAGGATCGCACGAAGCTGTACGCCGGCATCGTCGCCGTTAATGATCACATCATTGAAGATGGTCGTGGCTCTGATGGTCAGCCTGTTCTCACCTCCGGCGATGAGGCTTCTGTCGCTGCTGCTTTCGATGCTGCTGACGAGGCCTACGTTCTCCATACCGACATGATCGATCATCTGGACGATGTCTCCCATGTGGTGTTCATCATGCTTTGCGTGGCCGCCGCTTTCCTCGTTCTTGCTTCGATCGAGCTCATGAATGCATATTTCCGCGGTCATCGTGCTGATATGTGCACGATGCTCGTCGGTGGCGGTGTTGTCGCCCTGGTGGTTATCGCTCTCGGACTGGTTGGCGGTTTCGTCGCCTTTGATAGTCTCTTCACGCTTATGCATCAACTGTTGTTCGAAGACGGCACTTGGACCTTCTCTCCCAATTCCGCACTTATCTGCACGCTTCCCACTGATTTCTGGGTGGCTATGGGCGCGCTGCTCCTTGCTGTCTCCGCCATCGTTTCTGTCATCTTTATTGCCATTGGCAAGCTTATGAAGTCCTATAAGCTCTAGGTGATAAAATACTCGTTTGCGTAATTGAAATGTCGAACACTTCGGCACGTTCATATAGAGAAAAGGAAGAACATGACTGATATCGCAAAGCCGGTGCGCGTTCGCTTCGCACCTTCGCCGACGGGCAAGCTGCATATCGGCGGTGCACGTACCGCTATCTATAACTGGGCTTATGCCCGTGCGACTGGTGGCACCTTCGTTCTGCGTATCGAGGACACCGATCCTGAGCGTTCCACTGACGAGAATACCCAGATCATCCTTCGTGCGCTGAGCTGGCTTGGCCTTGACTGGGATGAGGGTCCCGAGGTCGGCGGCGAGTACGGTCCGTACTTCCAGATGCAGCGTATGGACACCTATGCGGCTGCTCTCGAGCGTCTGAAGGAGCGCGACGCTGCATATCCTTGCTTCTGCACCAAGGAAGAGCTCGACGCTAAGCGTGCAAAGGCTGAGAAGGAAGAGGGCGGCTACGCTGGTTACGACCGCACCTGCCGTTGCCTTTCCCATGAAGAGGCTCAGGCTCGCATCGATGCTGGTGAGCCCCATGTTTGGCGCATCAAGGTGCCGCTTGATCGTGGCGCTATCGAGTTTGATGATGCCGTGTATGGCCATGTCTCCTTCCCGTCCGACGTCATGGACGACATGATTCTCGTTCGCACCGACGGCAGCCCCACCTACAACTTTGCAGTTGTTTGCGACGATGCCAACATGGCTATCACGCATGTCATTCGTGGCGATGACCACCTGTCCAACACCCCGCGTCAGATTCTCATCTATGAGGCACTGGGCTATGAGACTCCCACCTTCGGTCATCTTTCCATGATTCTGGGTGCTGATGGCAAGAAGCTCTCCAAGCGCCACGGCGCAACCAATGTTGAGGAGTATCGCGATCGCGGTTACCTCGCAGATGCGCTGGTTAACTTCCTCGCACTGCTCGGTTGGTCGCTTGACGGTGAGACTACCATCATTTCCCGTGACGTTCTTACCAGCCAGTTTGGTCTCGATCGCATCACCAAGAAGGATGCAATCTTCGACGAGACGAAGCTCAACTGGATGAATGGTGTTTACATCCGTGAGATGGATGCACCGACTTGGGTTGAGGCCTCCAAGAAGTGGATCGCTGATGCATGCGTTCAGGGTGCAAATGTTGAAGACGGCGTAGTCGTGGTTCCCACCCCCGAGCAGGGTGCTGATCCGCTCCCGCCGGCTATCACCCCTGAGGACGAGGGCTATGCTGAGGCATTCGCAGCCGCGCTCGCCGACATCGAAGAGGATCCGTCCTTCTATGAGAAGCTGTATCCGCTGGTGATCGAGCGTCTTGCTCGTCTTGACGATATTCCCGCAAAGCTCGCATTCCTCTTCTGGGGTCCCAATGTCCAGCTTGACGAGAAGAGCGTCAGCAAGGTTCTCCTCAAGGAGGGCGCTCGCGCTGATGAGGCTCTGCGCGCATGCCGCAATGAGCTCGCTCGCGAGGATCTTCCTTGGGAGGCTGAGGCACTGCAGGAGGCCTGCCGTGCTCTGTGCGAGCCCATGGAGATGAAGCCTAAGTTCATGTTCCAGCCGCTTCGTGTTGCCATCTGCGGCAACCAGGTTTCCCCGCCGCTGTTCGAGAGCATCGAGCTCATGGAGCCTGAGGATGTCCTCGCACGTATCGACGGCGTTCTCGAAACGGTTTTCAAAGCTTAAGCAGTCGATGATCGACGAATTCGAACATATCGATAGTCTGGACTCGGGTTCGCCCGAGTCCTCGCTTTTGCCCGAAAGTGAGGCGTCTGCGCCGCGTAAGGATGTCCTGCATTTTGATCCCGCATCCAATGTACGCAAGCCTCTCTCTGAGGGCGCGTATCGCCCCGAACCTGCCGTGCTTGTGCTGCGCGAGATGTGCGTCAACCATTACGGTGGAAGTTGCGATCGTTGCGTGCGCGCATGTCCTATGGGTTGCATTGAAATAGGGCAGGGTGGTATTCCGCGTGTTGATCGCGAAGGTTGCACCTTGTGCGGTATCTGCCTTGGCGTCTGCGATGCATTTACTTCCAATGATGTCACCATGGCTGATTTGGCTGTTCGCATGCGTCGTGCCTCCCAGCGTGGTGATGGGGTTGTCGTCACTTGTCCCCTGAACATCGACGAGGGTTTCCGTCCTGCGGGTAATGTCGTCGAGGTGCCGTGTCTTGCTGCGCTGTCTCCCGAGTTTTGGACGGCCTTGCTTGCGCAGGGCATTGACCTGTCGATTGCGGCCGACCTTTCTCGTTGCGTTGATTGCGTCCGCGGCGGAGATGTAGCCGAGATTCTCTATACCCACGCCATCGAAACTGCCCAGTTGTGGGTCGGCGAGAGTATTTCGTTTATGGATGAGGTTCCGGAAGATCGCGGCCTTGTCGGTGAGTTTGCCAGTGAAGGACACTTTGATCGACGCGGGGCGTTTGCCCATATCGCCGGTGGGGTTGCCGATGTGACTACAGGCGAGTATCGCCGTCGCAATTCGGCGGTCCTTCAGGATTTCTATGAGCGTCGAGATCGCATGCGCGCCAATGCCCGTCTTATCGGCTCGTCTCTTCCTGAGGGCAATCGTTTCGTTGCTGGTGGCGTTTCAAAGCGCTCTATGCAGCCGAAGCGTCGTTTGCTTCAGGAGGCAATCGAGGAGCGTCCTGAAATTGGCGAACGCGTGACCATTCAAGTTTCTGCAACTGATGTTGAAAAGTGCGCTCAGCACCTGGATTGCACTCGTTGCTGCCCCACGGGCGCACGTCTGCCTAACGCCCAAACCGGTTTGCTTGATTACGATATGCGTTATTGCATCGGCTGCGCACTGTGCGTTGCGGCCTGCTCCGAGGCTGCTGTCTCGATGCGGGAGCAGCCTGCGAGTGTGTTAGTCGCAGTCAACCCAGATGGTGGCAGCGGTGATGCCCTTCATGTCTTTGGAGATGGTGGGCAGCGGTCCTAGACGACTGAAGACTCCTTGGAAGCGCCCATCGTAGAGATAAAGGCCGTTCAGGTTGTTGTACGGCACGGGATCGACGATGACCTCTTC
>JAFYTB010000112.1 GCA_017559045.1 Eggerthellaceae bacterium
GAGCGTCTTCGCCCCGAGCATTCGCGTCAGACGGTCGACGCCATGATCGGCCGTCCCTACGTGGCCGAGCATTCCATGAACGCGCGCAATCGCCGCGATGTTGAGGAGCGCCGTTCGAGCACTCCGGAGGAGCGTTTCGAAGAGCTCTTCGCGCTCACCGAGGCGTACATGGCTGCCGAAGACTGTGAGATGCTCGTGCGTGCGTTTGAGTTTGCGAGCGAGGCGCACAAGGGTCAGTGCCGCAAGAGCGGCGAGCCCTTCGTCATCCATCCCATCGAGGTGGGCATTATCCTTGCCGACCTGCGCATGGATGCCGAGACCATCTGCGCTGCACTGCTGCACGACACCGTCGAGGATACCGACGTTACGCCCGAGCAGGTTGAAGAGGTCTTCAACGACCAGGTTCGCCAGCTTGTCGAGGGCGTTACCAAGATTACGCGCATCGAGGTGGAAAGCCTTTCCGACGAACAGGCTGCCACTATTCGCAAGATGTTCGTCGCCATGAGCAAGGATATTCGCGTCATCGTCATCAAGCTTGCCGACCGTCTGCACAATATGCGTACGCTCGGCGCCCTGCGCGAGGACCGCCGTATCTTCAAGTCTCGTGAGACGCTGGAAATCTATGCGCCTATCGCGCACCGCGTGGGCATCAACTCCATCAAGTGGGAGCTCGAGGACCTTTCGTTCTTCTACCTGGAGCCCAACAAGTACAAGCAGGTTTCGCGTATGGTTGCGGAAAGCCGCTCCGAGCGCGAGGCTTATCTGAGGGACGTCATCGACACGCTGCGTTTCGAGCTTGATGGCGTTGGTATTCAGGCCCAGATTATGGGACGCCCCAAGCACCTGTACTCCATCTATCAGAAGATGACGACGAAGGGCAAGGGCTTCTCCGAGATCTACGACCTCATTGCCGTGCGCATCATCGTGAAGTCGGTGAAGGATTGCTACACCTCACTTGGCGCTGTTCATACGCTGTGGCACCCCATGCCGGGTCGCTTCAAAGACTACATCGCCATGCCGAAGTTCAATATGTATCAGAGCCTGCATACCACGGTTATCGGCCCGACCGGCCGTCCGCTTGAGGTGCAGATTCGTACCGAGGAAATGCATCGCGCGAGCGAGTACGGCGTTGCCGCTCATTGGCGATACAAGGAATCGGGCGGCAAGGCTTCGGGCGACGCCATGGATCAGCAGCTTGCTTGGCTGCGCGAGATGGTCGACTGGCAGGACGAGACGCAGGATTCGCGCGAGTTCCTGAAGTCGCTCAAGATGGACCTGGCGCCTACCGAGGTGTACGTGTTCACGCCGAAGGGCGAGGTCATGAACTTGCGTGCTGGTTCGACGCCGGTCGACTTCGCTTACGCGGTTCACACCGAGGTTGGCAACCATTGCGTTGGCGCCAAGGTCAATGGCTCCATCGTTCCGCTGGCTTATCAGCTGCAGGTGGGCGATCGCGTTGAGATTCTCACGCAGAAGAGCGCTGGCCCGTCCCGTGACTGGCTCAATATTGTTAAGACGCCTTCGGCCCGTAATAAGATTCGCTCGTACTTCTCGAAGATCAGCCGCTCGGATGACCTTCAGAATGGCCGCGACAAGCTGACGCGCGAGATGCGCAAGCACGGTCTGGGTATTTCGAGTGCTCAGTCGATGCGCGCGCTCAAGCAGGTGTCTGAGCACCTCGGTTTCCGCGATCCCGACGATATGCTGGTCAATATCGGTACGGGCAAGGAAAGCGCCCAGCATGTGGCTAACCGCCTGTTGAAGATTCTGGTCGACAAGGGAACGGAAGAGGCCGAGAAGCCCGGCATCGGACATGGTGCCGCTTCGACGGGCGTGCTTCCGCCGATGCTCACCAGCGTCAAGCGTCCGAAGAAGCACGAGACGCATGCCAGCAACGGCATCGTGGTCAAGGGCATCGACGACGTGCTTGTGC
>JAFYTB010000113.1 GCA_017559045.1 Eggerthellaceae bacterium
GCAACGGCTGTGTCAAGGAGCGCGAGTGCCCGCTCAAGAAGAAGTACTACATCGCCTCGGTCGCCCAGACCGAGTACGAGTCCGAGCTAAGCCTTTCGCGCACTGGCGTCCACCCTGACGAGGAGACCATTGCGAAGATGAACAAGGCCCTCTCGCCCTGCGTGAAGAACGGACAGTCGCCGATGGCCGTCAAGGCCGCCAACCCGGAGCTCTTCGGGAAGTACTCGAAGAGCACCCTCTACGGCTGGATTGCCGGCGGCCTCTTCAGCGCGAAGAAGCACGACCTGCCCTTCGCCGGAACGCGCAAGAAGCCGCACAAGAAGCCGGTCACGAAAACGAACGCCAAGTGCCGCATCGGACGTACGATCAAGGAGATGTGGGAGCTCCTCAGGCAGCTCGGGAAGAAGGTCACGTGCGAGCTCGACACCGTCATCGGGTCGATCAGCGGGAAGGTCCTCTTCACCATGATCTTCACCGACAGCGAACTGTCGCTCGCGTTCCTCCGCGACCAGAAGACGTCGCAGACGTGCACGCGCATCTTCAACATGTTGTGGACGCTTGCGGGGCCCGATCTCTTTCTGGCGCTGTTCGAGCACATACTCACCGACAACGGCGTCGAGTTCTCGGATCCCGAGATGATCGAGCAGTACCGCCCCGACCCCGGGCACAATCCGACCAAGCTCCTCCCGCGCGGCATCCACGTCTGGTACGCCGACCCCTACTGCTCATCGCAGAAGCCCCACATCGAGCGCTTCCACAACGAGCTAAGGCGCATCCTCCAGAAGGGAACGTCCTTCGATCCGCTCACGCAGGAGCAGATCGCGCTGGCGCTGTCGCACCTCAACAGCTATCCGCGAGAGTCGCTCGGCTGGCGCACGCCATACGATGAGTTCGTCGATAAGCACGGAGAAGAAGGCAAGGAGTTCCTCGCCAAGCTCGGCATCGTCCGCATCCCCGCGAACCAGGTAACGCTCCACCCATTCCTGCTGGGCAGCAAATACCAGAGGGCAGCCGACAAGGCGATCCTCAGGAAAAACGGCGTGATCACCACGCCTACGACCGAACCGCAGAAGTAAAAAAGGCCCTCTTTCGAGAGCCCAGTGCAACCCGACGCAGGACCGCCTAACGAAATTACGCACCAGCCCCGGGACACGGGATTATTGTATCAAAATCCGAGAGGCTCGGGCGCGAAAACATCAACAATCCGCAATTTCAGCAACTTTTCACTATGGCACCTCAATCAGAGCCTATAAAAGAAGGCCAAAATCACGCGCTCCGAAGCTCGCCCACCGCAAAATCAAACTTTAGGTGCGTTTACTTTCGGAACGTTCGTTTACTTTCGGACGAGGCGGCTGTTCATTGCCGATCTGCGTGGGTTGCAAATCAGCCACTGACCATTCTCATTGGCTTCTATTTCTATAATCATAAATGGTCTGGAGGCCTATAACGCTTGCACCAAACTTAAACTTGTCTGCAATCTCAAACATATGGTTAAAGTAGTCTACGCCTGCATCTACATTTTCATAGTCAATGGCAAACGCCCTTTCCCCGCACAGTCCATAAATGTAGTGGCCGTCAATCTTGAGCATAATCGAGCCAGACATCAAGACATTTGTGCCCCACATTATCACACTGTCATTTGGATCGCCCAACGATACATTCCATTGCAATCCACCAGGAAGTTCAAGTGCTCGCCTATGAACGAATTTAACGCGCAAAACTCCGAACGCAATGACTGCAAGACAAATGAAAGGTAAAAGGGCCCAATGGCGAGACACCCCTTTTGCGTTGCTGTTTTTATCGCCCATTTCGTAACTTCCCGTCACTTTCCTAATTTCAACAGCTTTGAGGTATATTATAGCGAAACCTCCACATAGAAATCAACCACGCGGAAATCTGTCGTGGACAAGGTTAAGTGAGTCGATGGAACATCGACGAGCGCAGATGCTACGAAAAAAAACGCGCATCAGCGGAAGGTCGGGTCAAGGCGACGCATGCGAGGAGCAAGC
>JAFYTB010000114.1 GCA_017559045.1 Eggerthellaceae bacterium
ACTGCTGCAATTAACGGCGTTCCTGTGAAAGTTCTCATCATGGACAACCGTTGCTTGGGCATGGTTCGTCAGTGGCAGAAGCTGTTCTATGGGAAGCGCTATTCCGCCACCACGCTTGATCCCGTTCCGGATTTCGTCAAGCTTGCCGAGGCCTATTCTTGGCAAGGTGAACGTGTGACCCATCCGTCGCAGGTGGGAGACGCCATCGAGCGTATGCTTGCGAGCGATGGCCCTTACTTGCTTGACGTTGTGATTTCCTCTGACCAGACGGTTTACCCAATGGTTGCTCCCGGCAGCGCCATTGATGACATTATGGGAGCTATCGACCTTGCCGTTGGCGCTGTTCGTAGCAACATGCCCGACACTGCTGCGGAGGAACCCGACTATTTCGCTGACGAAGAGGAAGGGGAGGAGTAATGAGCTCTCGTCATGTTCTCTCCATTCTCGTCGAGAATAAGCCTGGTGTTTTGCAGCGTGTCACAGGTTTGATTTCCCGTCGTGGTTTCAACATCGATTCGCTTTCGGTAGGTCCGACCGAGGATCCCTCGATGTCTCGCATCACGGTTGTTGTTACTGCCGATGCTGTTGCATTCGAGCAGATAACCAAGCAGCTCAATAAGCTTATCAGCGTTTACAAGATTACTGATCTCACGCGTGATGGTGCCATTGAGCGCGAGCTGGTTCTCATTAAGGTGAGCGCTACGCCCGATCGCAGAAGCGAGATCGTCGAAGTGGCTAATATTTTCCGTGCGAACATCGTCGACGTTGGTCGCGATATGCTCACCATCGAAGTCACTGGTGACGAGGGCAAGGTGCGAGGCTTGGAGGATCTTCTGAGGTCTTATGGCATCAAGGAGATTATCCGTACTGGCAAAATCGCCATGAGCCGTAACGCTAAGGAGTAGTTGGTAATATTCTTTTCCGCTTGTTAACACTTCGTGTGACAGGGAAAGGTACAATGTCGGAATTTATTTCCGCAAACTAAGGAGTTTGGATATGGCAAGGGTGTATAACTTCTCCGCAGGTCCTGCGTGCCTGCCTGAGGAGGTTCTTAAGCAGGCTGCTGAGGAAATGCTCGATTATCAGGGCACCGGCATGTCCGTTATGGAAATGAGCCATAGATCTAAGCCCTTCGATAAGATCATTAAGGAAGCAGAAGCTGATCTCCGCGAGATCATGGGTATTCCTGATAACTACAAGGTTCTGTTCCTCCAGGGTGGTGCTACCCAGCAGTTTGCTGCCATTCCTATGAACCTCATGAAGAACCGTGTGGCCGATTACATCGTTTCCGGTTCTTGGTCGAAGAAGGCTTACAAGGAAGCTAAGCTCTACGGTAAGGCTAACCTCCTTGCTAGCTCCGAAGACGAGAACTTCTCTTATGTTCCCGACCTCGATGCTATCGAGATTTCTGATGACGCAGATTACGTTTATATCTGCCAGAATGAGACCATTTACGGCACGGTTTATCACAAGCTTCCCGACACCAAGGGCAAGCCGCTGGTTTCCGATGTCTCTTCCTGCTTCCTGTCTGAGCCCATCAACGTCGAGGACTACGGCGTTATTTACGGTGGCGTTCAGAAGAACATTGGCCCTGCAGGTTGCACCATCGTGATCATTCGCGAGGATCTTATCTCTGAGGATGTCATCCCCGAGACTCCGAGCATCATGCGTTACAAGACTCAGGCTGATGCCGATAGCCTCTCCAATACGCCGCCTTGCTATGCAATCTACATCTGCGGTCTTGTCTTTAAGTGGATTAAGGCTCAGGGTGGCCTCGAGGGCATGAAGAAGCTCAACGAGGAGAAGGCTGCGCTTTTGTATGACTTCCTGGATAACTCCAAGCTGTTCAAGGGCACGGCACGCAAGGAAGATCGTTCCATCATGAACGTTCCTTTCGTCACCGGCGATGCCGAGCTTGATGCGCTTTTTGTTGCTGAGGCTAAGAAGGTTGGCATTGAGTCCATCAAGGGCCATCGCAGTGTTGGCGGTATGCGTGCAAGTATTTACAACGCAATGCCTAAGGCGGGCGTTGAGGCTCTCGTGGCGTTTATGGCCGAGTTCGAGAAGCAGCACGCTTAGTTGTTGAGTTATGCGGGGCGGTTTCCGCCCCGCATCTTTTATTTAGGACATACATTTAGGGTATACGTGGAGACTGGGAGATCATGACGAGGAAGATCCACATCTTCGATACGACGCTGCGTGATGGCGAGCAGTCGCCTGGCGCATCGATGAACACCGAGGAGAAGCTTGTTGTCGCTAGGCAGCTTCTTCGCCTTAAAGTCGATGTTATTGAAGCTGGTTTTCCGATTTCCAGTCCTGGTGATTTTGAGAGCGTGCGCAGGATTGCCGAGATTGCTGGCAACGATGCCGTTGTGTGCGCGCTTTCTCGTGCAATCGATAAAGATATCGATGTTGCAGCAGATGCGTTGAAGTACGCAAAGCGTCCTCGTATCCATACGGGTATCGGCGTATCTCCGAGCCATATGCATGACAAGCTTCACATTACCGAAGATCAGTGTCTCGAGCGTGCGGTTCATGCGGTTCGCTATGCAAAACGCTATGTCGAGGATGTCCAATTCTATGCCGAGGATGCGGGTCGTTCCGATTACGCCTTCCTCGCTCGCATGATTCAAGCCGTTATCGATGCTGGCGCTACGGTTGTCAATATTCCCGATACCACCGGATATTCGCTGCCTGATGAATTCGGTGCCCGCATTAAATACCTCTTTGAAAACGTTCGAGGCATCGAAGACGTCACGGTTGCGGTCCATTGTCACAATGACCTTGGTATGGCGACCGCGTTGGCGCTTTCTGGTGTTCGAAATGGCGCTACTCAGGTCGAGTGCACCATCAATGGCCTGGGTGAGCGAGCGGGCAATACGGCCATGGAAGAAGTGGTCATGGGTATTCGCATGCACGGCAGCCAGCTTAATGCTCATACCGATGTGAATACACGTGAATTCACCAAGGCGAGCCGTCTGGTTAGCTCGATCACCGGCATGGGTGTTCAGGCGAATAAGGCGATCGTTGGATCTAATGCGTTCGCACATTCGAGTGGTATCCATCAAGACGGCGTTCTGAAGAAGCGAGACACCTACGAAATCATCAATCCTTCGGATGTAGGTGCGGGAGTCGGCCAGATCGTTCTTACCGCCCGAAGCGGTCGAGCTGCTCTCAAGCATCGTCTTGAGGAGCTTGGCTATGAGTTCGAGGGCACCGAGCTCGACGAGCTCTATGATGCCTTCCTTGCTATTGCTGACAAGAAAAAGGAAGTCTACGACGAAGATCTTGAGAGTCTTCTTAATGAACGCGACCGCGAAGAAAGCGCTGTTTACACACTTGAGGGTGTTCAGGTGAGCTGCGGTTTCCCCTTGACGCCGACTGCTACGGTGACTTTGCGTGATCCTGAGGGAAATATCAGTACGGTTTGTGAGTGGGGTACTGGCCCTATTGACGCCGTGTATAAGGCGATCGACAAGATCATTTGCGTGGAGAACGACCTTTCTGAGTTCACCATTACGTCGGTTACACGTGGCCTAGATGCTTTGGGCGAGGTGACCGTTCGTGTTAAGGCGGCAGGTGGTCAGGTCTTTACTGGTCGCGGTGCTGATGGAGACATCATTGTTTCCTCGACCAAGGCCTACTTGAATGCCCTCAACCGCCTTATCTCTCGTAGGCATTAATATCGATCTTTTGATTGCTTGCAGTCGCTGAGGGCGACATATGCAGCTTCTTGCGAACATAAATAACAATCTTCTTCTGCTTGCAGTTAGAGAAACAGCTGATAATAGGGTTGTACGCGGTGTGGAGCCGTTTGATGCATATAGCTTTCGTTAGGGGAGAGTTGCTATGAAGCGAAATTATCCGAATCTTTGCAAGCCGCTGCGCATCGGTCCTTTGGAGCTGCGCAACCGCATGTTCTCTGCGCCGCTCGGTGCGACGGACATCCTTGCAGATGGTACGCCTGGTCCGCGAACTCTTGGTTTTTATGAAGCTCGTGCAAAGGGTGGTGCTGCAGTAGTTACCGTTAGCGAGCTCGTCGTCCATCCCGAGACCGATGGCTCGCAAATGCTGCGCCTTTCGCTTTCTACTCCCGGCCAGCTTGGCCAGTATGCATATGTTGCCGACGCCATTAAGCGTCATGGCGCTCTGGCTAGCATCGAGCTTTCCCATTCTGGTCAGTATGCTGGTACCTATATGGTCGACAAGAAGGCTAAGTCTGAGCTGTGCATGTATGGAC
>JAFYTB010000115.1 GCA_017559045.1 Eggerthellaceae bacterium
CCGACCTCGTCGCCGAGCTGGAGGTGCTGACGGCGAAGATCCCCGGGCGGTCCCTGTGCTCGCTCGGAAGGCTCTCCGTGAAGCCGTTGGAAGGAGTCATTCGATATTTTCCCGATGAGCTTTCACGACACGCGAGGGGCCGGTGCGCGGCCCTTTCGTGCTCAGCCCTCGTGCAGCTGGAGATCGACGCGTCGAAGTGCAAGGGCGAGCGATGCTGCCTGCAAGCGTGCCCCGGAAACGCAATCAGGGGAAAGTACGGCCAGCCGGGTTACATCGACCAGGACCTGTGCCTCAAATGCTGGACCTGCGCCGACGTGTGCCCCTACGGCGCCGTCGTAACCCGCGACAGAATTATCGCCCAAAGGTGAGGGCAGCCACATTTCCCCGTGCCCGCGTTTGCTTAAATACCCGTCGAGGGGGAAGAGCGCAAGCCCGGAAAGTCGCCTCGAAGTTGCCGGCGAACGTCGCCCGCAGAGCGCCCGCCCCCCTGAATGGAGGATTTCCGCGGCAAAGCGCGGAGATGACGAGAGATGGGAGGAGAAGATGGCGAAAGAGCGTTGGGCCCCCGAGGTGGGCCAGCTCGAATCCGTCAAGGCTCGCCTGCTGGCACGGCATGAGGACGAGGAGATCCACTACACGACATGCCCCCAGAACGGCTGCTTCGACATGTGCGTTCTGCGCCACCGCGTGAAGGACGGCGTCGTGACCGCGATCGAGACCGACAACAGCATTCATGAGGGCATGGGCCGCGAGGACGAGTACTGCGATCCCGAGGACATCCGCAAGGGCATGTACCAGCGTCGCGCCTGCCCGCGCGGCCGAGGAATGCGCGAGGATGCCTACTCGCCGAACCGCATCCTGTACCCGATGAAGCGCGTTGGGCCGAAGGGCTCGCGAGAGTTCGAGCGCATCTCCTGGGATGAGGCCCTCGACACGATCGCGGCCAAGCTCCTCGAGACGCGCGAGAAGTACGGACCCTTCAGCGTCCACAGCGACGGCATGCTCGAGGACACCTGGGACATGTTCGGTCCGTATCTGCCCGGAGGAGCCATCGGCATGTGGGGCGAGGACTCCTACGAGCCCACCAACTTCGCCGACCAGTTCACCTACGGGACGAGCGTAACATTGCCCGCGTTCCTCAACGCGACCTGCACCGGCAACGCCGAGAACCAGACGTTCCTCGACTCGAAGCTCATCATCCTGTGGGGCTTCGACGCGTGCATCAACTACCCCGAAACCAACTGGTACCTGCTGATGGCGAAGGAGAAGGGCATCCCGATCATCACTCTCGACCCGCGGTACACCTGGACGGCGGAGACCATCGGCAACCAGCATATCTACATACGCCCCAGCACCGACCTCGCCATGATCGCGGCAATGTGCCAGGTTCTGTTCGAAGAGGACCTCATCGACCACGAGTTCTGCGATCGCTGGATCGAGCCCGAGGGCCTCGAGAAATGGCGCGCGTACTGCATGGGAACCGCCTACAACGAGGAGCCGAAGACCCCCGAGTGGGCAAGCGAGATCTGCGGCGTTCCCGCCGAGACCATTCGCGAGCTCGCCCGCCTCTACGGCAAGACGAGCCAGGAGGGTCCCGTCTACATCCGCATGGTCTGGTCGGCCGCACGTCAGATCTACGGCAAGCAGACCGCCCGCGGTTTCAATTACCTGCAGTGCCTTTGCGGGAACATCGGAAAGGACGGCTGCGCCGGCAACGGCACGGGCTTCGGCGCCTCCGGCCATATCAGCAAGCCCTACGTGCCCCCGTTCTTCGGCATGGCTGAGCCCGAGTACGGTTTCAAGACCTGCATGGAAGCCGAGATGTGGCATCGCGCCATCAACCTGCGCCCGCTGCTCGAGGCAGGCGAGATCACAGAGGAGTACTACAAGGGCGAGATCGGCTGCCCGCTCGAGTTCGAAGCCCCCAACATCCACATGATCCTGAGCTTCCCCTCCAACCGCAACCACGCCGGAGGCTGGTACGGAACAAACGAGCGCATCGAGGCCCTCAAGAAGGTCGACTTCTTCGTTTACCCGCACTGGAACTTCCAAAGCCCGACGGTTCCCTACGCCGACATCGTCCTCCCGCTCGCCAACCAGTACCTCGAGGAGCAAACCCACACGACGGGCGGCGGCGTCATGCACGGCTTCAGCACCGCGATCAACGGCGGCGTGCAGAACATGGTCATGTACGGGCGCGGCGGCGGCAAGTGCCCTGGCGAGGCAAGGCCCGCACTGTGGATCATGCGCCAGATCGCCGAGCGCCTCGGCTTGGGCGACAAGGTTCTCACCCGCTTCGCCGGCGTCTCCCACGAGGATTTCGGCGACGCGGTGGAGGAAGCCTGCGGCGAGGCGTGGGAGAAGTGGATCTCCATGCCGGCGCCCTACGGCGCCGCCGACTGGAACCCGCCCCATTGGGAGGAGTTCAAGAAGGAGCCCATCTTCATGATCCCGGTGGAGAACTACCACGTCTACATGACGGGCAACCGACTCTACGACGTGCCCCTCAACACCGACTCCGGCAAGATCGAGTTCTGGTCTGATTGGCTGGCGAACGCCGACCTGACGAAGGGCATTCACTATGGGGGCAAGTGCTTCGGCAACGGGTACATGCCGCCCATGGCCCGCTACAAGCACTCGCCCGAAGGCCCGCACTCCCCGAAGGTCAAGGACTTCCCGCTTTACATGGTGACCCCGCATTCGCTGTTCCGCCATCACACGGCCTACGACCACAGCCGCTGGGTCCGCGACGAGTTCCGCA
>JAFYTB010000007.1 GCA_017559045.1 Eggerthellaceae bacterium
CCTACGACGATCACCGAACGGGCAGAATAGTCGACACGTTTTCCCAGGATGTTCTGGCGGAAACGTCCCTGCTTACCCTTCAGTGAGTCGGAAAGTGATTTCAGCGGACGGTTGCTCTCGCTCTTCACGGCACTCGACTTGCGAGAGTTGTCGAAGAGGGAGTCGACGGCCTCCTGCAGCATGCGCTTCTCGTTGCGGAGAATCACCTCGGGAGCCTTAATCTCCATGAGGCGCTTCAGACGGTTGTTTCGAATGATGACGCGACGATAGAGATCGTTGAGATCGCTGGTGGCGAAGCGGCCGCCATCGAGGGGAACGAGGGGACGCAGCTCGGGCGGTGTGACAGGGATGATCTTCATCACCATCCACTCGGGATGATTGATCTCGCGGCTGGCACGGAAAGCCTCAACGACCTGCAGGCGCTTCAGTGCCTCGGTCTTGCGCTGCTGCGACGAGTCGTTGCTGGCACGGTCGCGCAACTCATAGGAGATGGCATCGAGGTCGAGCGTTGACAGCAGCTCGTAGATAGCCTCGGCACCCATCTTGGCGACGAACTTATTGGGATCGGCGTCGTCGAGCAGATCGTTGTTGGGATCAAGCTGAGTCTGCAGGTCAGCAAGTTCCTCCTCGGTGATGAGGTCGTACTTGTGGGAGCCATTGATTTCAATGCCTTCAGCGTCCTTGCGTCCCTCGAGCACACCGGGCTTGATGACCACATACTTCTCATAATAGATGATAGCGTCGAGCTTCTTCGTGGGCATACCGAGCAGATAGCCAATCTTGTTGGGCAGGCTGCGGAAATACCAGATATGGGCAACGGGGACAACGAGCTCGATGTGGCCACTACGATCGCGGCGCACCTTCTTCTCGGTGACCTCAACACCACAACGGTCGCAGACGATGCCTTTATAGCGGATGCGCTTGTACTTACCGCAGGCGCACTCGTAGTCGCGGGTAGGACCGAAGATGCGCTCGCAGAACAGACCGTCGCGCTCGGGCTTGTACGTACGATAGTTGATCGTCTCAGGCTTGGTAACCTCGCCATACGAATTCTCCAGAATCTCCTCCGGCGAAGCGAGTCCGATGGTAATTTTCGAGAAATTATTCTTTACCTTTGATTCTTTTTTGAAAGCCATATTTCAATTGTCAATTATCCATTTTCAATTTTCAATTCTCAATTATCCCTTAGTCGAGCTTGACGCTGAGTCCAAGACCACGCAGTTCGTGCAACAGCACGTTCAAAGACTCGGGAATACCTGCAGCAGGCATGGGATCGCCCTTGACGATGGCCTCATAAGCCTTCGAACGACCCACGGTATCATCAGACTTGATGGTAAGAATCTCCTGGAGAACATGGCTTGCGCCGAAGGCCTCGAGTGCCCAGACCTCCATCTCACCAAAACGCTGACCACCAAACTGTGCCTTACCGCCAAGCGGCTGCTGAGTGATAAGGCTGTACGGGCCGATGGAACGAGCGTGCATCTTGTCCTCAACCATGTGACCAAGCTTCAGGAAGTAGGTCACACCGACCGTTGCGGGCTGGTCGAACTGCTCACC
>JAFYTB010000116.1 GCA_017559045.1 Eggerthellaceae bacterium
GGGTTCAACTGAACTGCCAGTTGAACCCAGACTCGTCAGTCGAACCTAGCAGACCAACTTACAGCTCAGCGATAATACGCTGAGAACGAGCGGTAACCTCTGCCTTCGCAAGCTCGAGGTCGATAGTCGGCCACTCGCCGTCGCGGTAAACAACGGCGCCATCGCACATGGTGAGCACCACGTCAGAGCCAGAACCAGAGAACACGATGTTGTAAAGCGCATCGGTCATCGGGCACCACTGCGGACCCGTCACATCGAGCACGCACAGGTCGGCCTTCATGCCTTCCTTCACCAGACCGCAATCCTCGCGACCCTGAGAAAGTGCGCCCATACGGGTAGCTGCGCGCAGAACCTGCTGCGGCGTCACCACGGCGGGATCAAGCGTTGCGCCCTTGTAGATAAGACCCATGAGGTACATGTCGGCAAACATGTCGTGGTTGTTGTTCGAAGCCATGCCGTCAGTGCCGAGGCAGACGTTCACGCCACGATCAAGCATCTTGGAAATCGGAGCGAAGCCGCTGCCGAGCTTCATGTTGGAAGCCGGGTTATTCGCCACGAAGACGCCCCTCTCGGCAAGAATCTCGATCTCGCCGTCATCAACCCACACGCAATGGGCTGCAGTCACGGGCAGATCGAACACACCCAGGCTCTCGAAGTACCTGATAGGGGTCAGACCATCATGGCGGCCCTTGCACTCCTCAACCTCAAGCTTGGTCTCGTTGGCATGCAGATGCAGGCGCAGACCCTTCTCCTTTGCGATGGCGACAATGTCAGAGCACACGCGCGGAGTGGAGGTGTACTCAGCATGGATGTTGTAGTCCATGAGGATGCGGCCGTTTGCGTAACCATGGTACTTGGCAACGTACTCTTCGTTGCGAGCACAAATGGGGTACTCAGCGTAGGGCTTCTCGTCAAACGCGATCAGGCCCTCGCACAGATTCGCCTTCAGGCCAGCCTCGGCGATCGCCTTAACGCGCTCGGGCGTTGCGTAGTACATGTCAGAGAAACCAACGACGCCGTAGCGAGCCATCTCGGCACAAGCCAGAACGAGCGCCCAATAATTATCCTCGGGGGTCATCTTCGCCTCGAAGGGCCAGCACTTCTCGTTGAGCCAACGCTGAAGCGGAAGGTTCTCGGCAAATCCGCGAAGAAGGGTCATGGGAGCATGCGAATGCGCGTTATACAACGCAGGCATCAAAAGCTTGCCAGCGCCGTCATAGATCTCGCCGTACTCGTTCGCATCGGCAGGAGCCTCGGTGCCAATGTAGGCAATGCGGTCGCCCTTCACGCCAACCCAACAATTAGGCTGATAGGCGAAATCCTCATCGATGATTGCGATGTTCTTAAACAGCATGGATCCGAGTTCCTTTCCTCAATGTAGCGCCGCATGTACGCGACGGGGTTTCCTGAAAATTATAAAAGCAGGCGCACGATTGCGCCTGCCAACATTTAGAACGAATTAAGCCTCTTCACACGCGCGATTCGCTTCGCATTCAGAATCCGCTTCACGCGCACGGTCCGCCTCAAGATTGCATGCACCCTCATGCTCGCGAACCTCTTCGACCTTATCACGCGAGATAGTAGGAATCCTCACGAACATCAGCCACAGCAAGAAGATGGCCACGCACAAAAGAATGCCCCAGACGTGAACCTTCTGAACGGCGATAGCGCTCAGAAGCATCACTGAGTAGGAGATGGCAAGGATGCGCACCTTCGACACGAGCGGAACGCCACCCGCAGCCTTAAAGGCAGCGACGTAGTTCCTGTAGACCTTCGTCGAGCAAATCCAGTCGTGAAGGCGCGGCGAGTATCGCGCGAACAGAAACGTAGCGAGCAGCAATAAAGGCGTAGTGGGAAGAACCGGGATGAACACGCCAATGCAGCCTGTCGCAAAGCAGATCCAAGCAAAACCAAGCATGATGTAGCGGATGACTGCGCTCACGCGTCCCCCTCCCCTCTTCAAAACAGCCAGCCTCGTTGACCCATGCTGCGCCACGGCTGCAACCGTAGAGCAAGCCATGCGCAACGGAGATTCTGCGCCAGCTGCGTCAAGCAAAAACGCTCTTGCTACTTGCCAGCCTTAAGCTCGGCAAGCTGCTCCTCAAGCAGCATCATCTGCTTCTGAGCCTTCTGGTTGCCACGCATGATGATGACGACATACACCAGCAGGATGATCCAGATAAGTGCATAGGCGGCAATAACGTACGGTGCGGACGGGATAACCGTGCTATAGATTTCAGCCAAGATGGGGTTCATGTTAGTCCTCCAGAGATTCCTTCATAGCTTCAACGCGCTGAGCCAATCTGACCTGGCCGAATCGCGCACGATAAAGAGCAAAGCCGATGCAGAACATGCCCGCAGCAACCAGGGCCACGCACATGCCCATCTCACCGCTCATGCCGCCCTCACGAAGCACCACCGGATGAATGCTCGAAGGGATGAGGCGCGTGATTGCAAAGCAGATCGGCACGTCGATGGTTGCAATAATGGCGATAACCGAGCAGAACACGCCGCGACGCTCGGGCTCATCGACAGCGGAACGAAGCACGAAGTAGGCAATAACGATGAGCATGAGCACCAGATAGGTGGTCAGACGCGGCTCCCACGTCCACCAAACGCCCCACTCAAAACGAGTCCACATCTCGCCCGTTGCCATGGTGGCGACAACAAAGACCAGCGCGATCTCGATGGCGATAGCGGAGCACGTATCGTAGCGCCACTCGCGCGTCATGAGGAAGCGCACGCCGTAATAGCAGGAGAAAGCAAGCGCCACAAACGACACCATGGCTACCGGCATGTGGAAGTAGAAGATCTTCTGCGAGATGAGAAGCTTGTTTGCTACCATCATGCCGCCGATAAGCTCAACACCATCGACCGCTGCGCCCGCTACAGGCGGAACATAGAAGAAGGCCATCAAAAAGCCCAGCGTGGTGAGAACGATACCCGCGATAGCCACTGCAGGCGCTATCTTATCGGGCCACTGCCCCACCTCGGGAAGCTTAGGCGATGCGCCCTTGCTCTTGCCCATCCTTTACCTACCTTTCGTTAAGCTCCCTTTCGGAAGCACTGCAAACTAAATCGCGCGTCCTGTCGCAAAGCGGAGCGCTATGCGCTCACCACAAATTCGTACAGGATCCACGAGGCGAGAATCATGATCACGTCATAACCCACCGCCAGGACCAAGGAAACCATCAAGGTATCCGCGACAACGTCGCCGCCAATCAGCACTGCCGTAGTTGCGGAAACGCATGCATACAGCAGCGGGAAGATCACCGGCACGAACAGCAGGGCAAGCAGAACATCCTTGCCGCGAGTTCGCGTGGTGATAGTGGAGAGCAGCGTACCGATACCGGCAATTCCGACAGTACCCACCAACAGCGGGATAATCATCATCCACGCCGTGTCGGCAGGCGTTGCGTAGCTCGAGAAGAAGAGCCAGTACAGCGGAACGGCAACCACCTCGACAATCAGAAGGAACACGACGTTGGAGGTCATCTTCGCCAAGAACACCGCGCCACGATCGAGCGGAGCGAGCAGCATTCCCTCCATGCATCCGTTCTCCATCTCATGAGAGAAAGAGCGGTTGAGGCCCAGCAGCGAGGTAAACACGACCAGCGACCACAGAAGACCGCCGCTGACCTCGAGGAACTCCGAACCGGGCTTCGCAAACGAAAGGGCGACGCCGAACACCACGATGACGAGCACCGCGTAGATGCCCATCGAGACGATCATGTCCTTCGTGCGGAACTCCTGCTTCAGGTCTTTCATGAGCAGGGTCTTGTACTGCGCGAACGTCGACGGTCGTGCGCAGATGGCCGAACGGCCGGATTCCTGAAGCTTTTCCTTCTTGCGGTCCGCCATTACGCCACCCCCATTCCGACAGTCGAGCGATACAGCTCGCGGAACTCGTCCGCATCGAGATCGCCGCGCTCGGCAAAGGTGACCACGCGACCCTTGGCAAGCACAAGCGCATGGGTGCACATGGAGAGACCCTTCTCGAGATCATGGCTGACCATGATGAAGGTACGATCCTCGCGAACGCTCTCGATGAGCTGATCGAAAACCTCGATCGCATGCGGATCGAGGCCGGAATACGGCTCGTCGAGCAGCACCACAGAAGGGTCGTTGATAAGCGCACGGGCAATGGAGACGCGCTGCGTCATGCCGCGCGAGAAGGTTCGAACCAAGTCGAGACGACGATGCTTAAGACCCACGGCATCAAGCAGCTCGATCACGCGCTTCTCAGGATCCTTCACGCCATACAGACGAGCATAGAAAAGCAGGTTCTCCTCAGCCGTCAAATCGGGGTACAGCATCGCGTTGTGCGAGATGAGGCCCATATGCTCACGAGCGATATCGGGCTCTTCGAGCGCATCGATTCCATCGATGAAGATACTGCCGTCGGTCGGGCGCGTCAGCGTGGAAAGCATACGCAAAAGCGTAGTCTTGCCAGCACCATTGGGACCGAACACGGAAAGGAACGCACCCTTCGGAAGCTCGAAGCTCACCTTGTCGACGGCCTTGCGCGTGCTGAAGGTCTTGGTCAGGCCCGTTACGGAGACGGCGATATCGGACGAAACAGCCGTCTTCGTCTCAAGCTCCTGCTTTTCGGAGAAAAGACCCATTTTCTAAGCCTTCGCTTCCTTGTTGCGCAGAACGCGCTTGGCAAACAGAGCCACCAAGCCGCCCGCCATGATGAGGCCGAAGCCGACCCACACGAACAGGATCAGCGGGTTCACGCGCACGTCGAGCGCAAAGGCACCGTCCATGCTGACACCGCGATAGACAACGAAGAGGTCCTCGAGCGGGAAGGTGATGACGTCAGCCACAAGCTTCTGCTGCTGCGTGGTCTGGACCAGCTGGACAGACGGGGAAACCTGCTGGAGGAACTCGCCGTCCTTGTAGACATCGAAGATGACGGTGTACATAACGTCGTCGCCGTTCTCCATAACGTCGATGGAATTGCCCGCATAGGCGAGCTCGTAATCCTGGACCACAAGCGTGCTAGCCGCCGTGTCGGTTTCAGCGTCGTAAGGCACATAGTCGGCAACCTCGGTCACGTACATGGACGAACCGATAAGGCCAACGAGAACCACTGCCATACCCGTATGGGTAATAGCGCCACCCAGAGCAGGGAAGACGACGCGCGCATGCTTCTTCACCTTGGAAGCGACGCGTGCAACCATGAAGGCCGCATTGAAGAACAGAAGGCTGGCAACAGCGAAGCCCACAACAGCCAGACCGTTGTAATACCAGCTGGGACCGTACTCGGCGAGCGTGTCGGCGGCCGTGCCACCAGCAGCCATGATTGCCTCGTAGGCCGGATACAGTTCCGTGACGAAATAGAACATGAGCACTGCGAACATCACGATGGCGCAGATCGCAGGAACAAGAGCGTTCTTGCGGAACTTGGCCGGATCGGTCTTACCCCAGCTGAGCAGCGGGCAGATCGCGAGAAGCAGGCAGTACAGAATGCCGAGCGGACGAGCGATGGCATTGTAGGTGCCCGCCGTCAGAGCCTGGCCACCGAAGGGCATGAACGAAGGCAGCGCACTGGAGAGAGTCATGTAAGCCAGCAGGATGGCGAACACGATCATGATGAGATTGTTGACGTAGTAGGCAGCTTCCTTGGACATCATGGAATCGAAGTCGTCGGTTTCCGTAGCGAGACCGAAGGTCTTACGACGAAGCGCGAGGCCAACAACGCCAGCGACAAGGGAAAGCACGATGAGCGCGAGGAAGAGGACGAGAGAAACCGGATCGCCCTCGAAAGCATGGACAGACTCGACCAGGCCGCTTCGCGTAATGAACGTGCCAAGGATGACGAAGGAGAAGGTCAGGCATGCGCAGAAAACGCTCCAACGCTTGAAGGCACCGCGCTTGCGGTACACCGTGAAGCTGTGAATGAGGGCAACGCCCACCAGCCACGGAAGCAAGCTTGCGTTCTCAACCGGGTCCCAACCCCAATAGCCGCCCCAACCAAGCACGACATACGCCCAGACAGAACCCAGGCCGATACCTGCACCCAGAAGCAGCCACGAGAACATGACGTACGGGGTAGCGGAAACAACCCACGTGTCGGAATCGTCGTTCACGATAAGTGCGGCGATCGCATAGGCAAACGGAATAGTGAGGCCGGCATAGCCGATGAACAGCGTAGGCGGATGGATAGCCATAGCCCAGTGCTCGAGGAGCGTATTCATACCCCACGTAGAGGCCATCGCCAGAAGCTGGCCGTCCTCGCCAATGAGGGAAGGATCGGTTGCCGTAAAGGGCATGTTGGTTTCGGAGAACAGCAGAACGCCCACGAATGCGGCAAGCACGATCTGAGCGATCACGATGGCGGCGTCGTCAAGCGGGCGAGATGCCTTGCGAGTCGCAAACACGACCACCGTGTTGAACACGGCGATGAGCCACGCCCAGAACAGCAGGCTACCCTCACGACCAGCCCACAGACCGGAAAGCTTATAGAGCCAAGCAAGAGAGCTCGAATTGTCAGAGCGATTATGGGCAACGTACTCAATAGTGTTGTCGCCCGTCATGAAACAGTAAACAAGAATGCCGCAGCACACAGTAAGGGCGAGCATGCCCACCACGACAGCAACTCGACCGCCCCACTCAAAGCTCTCCCACCAGGAGGTCTTCTTCTGGCAGCCGATATGGGCTACGCCCAGGCATGCCAGCGAAATAAGCACTGCAGCGAAAGATACGAGCAGCGCAATAAGGCCGAAAAACGACAGCATATATTAAGCCTCCAGAGCGACATCGGTGGCGACGAACTTACCGTCCGCAGCCAAGGATCCCGTTACAACGACAGAGGAGCCTTCCACAACTTCCTCAGACAGGGCACCGTCGAAAGCAACGCCCATGCTGATGGATTCATCGGTAGTGTCAGTCAGGACGAAACGGATATCCTGACCTGCGGGAAGCAGAGTGCCCGGAGCGATGGGGCCCACAACCTTCACAACCGTGCCCACAACCTCATCGCCATAGCTGAGCAGCTTCGACACGACGATTGCGCTCTCAGCGCTCTCGTACTTGGAGGGGCACTTGGTCACCATCTCGGAAGCAACCAGCACGCCATCAGCGCCGATCTTGCCCGTGCAGATGGCGGTGACTTCGTTACCGAAGGTGGAGGAAGCAGCACCCGAATAGCGGACGACGAGCGTCTGATTGGGATCGCCCTCGGGATCGTAGATGGAGAAGGTGAGCGTATCTCCCTCGGTGCTGTAGGAATTCTTCACGACGTTTCCGGACACCTGGATCTTCTGATCCTGGAGCGAACCGTCGATCGTGTCGGCAATGCTCACGGTCTTAGCAGAAGTGGAACCGCCCACGACGGCAAGCACCACGATCAGCACCATGACCACTACGCCGGAGACAACCGTAAGGCGCCTCTTCATCTTTTTATTCACGTTGTTCTCCTCAGTTTTCTCAAACAACAGGCAATTCAGTCCAACTATCCACAGTAGCAAAATGCAACTTCACTAGGCAATTAGCGAGCTACCTAACACACAATCACTCCAATATGATGAGCGTTTCGCACGCCGACAGAGAACTTCAAAGCAAGAACTCCCGAATGGCCAAAATCGGCCGGAAAGACATCGATCATGCACGCATCCAGAGAGCTCGAAATTGTTCAGAACATAGTAGATGAGAAAACGCTACTTTAATAGTTACAATTTTCGCAATAAATACCACGACAGCTGCGAGAAGAGCCGAGGCCTCCCCCGCCATCTCCTCCCGCGAACCCGCTCGAACGAATTCGCCCCAACGCAAAAAGAGACCTCCCTTTCGGGAGGTCTCTCTAATGTTGGATTGCTAAATCCGATTAGGCGTTCTTAGCAGCCTGATACTCTTCGACGAGCTTCTTGGTCACGTCGTGCGGAGCCTCTTCGTAACCCTCGATGACGATGGTGTAGGAGCCGGAGCCACGAGTGATGGAGCGGAGGTCCTTGGTGTAGGAGACAACCTCAGCGTAAGGCACGCGAACCTTGATGACGGTCTCGCCAGCCTGAGCGGAGTCGGTACCGACGATGCGGCCGCGGCGAGTGGAAACGTCGCCCATGACAGCGCCTGCGAAGTCTTCGCCGACGGTGATGGCCAGCGTAGCCATCGGCTCGAGGATGACGGGCTGTGCCTTCTCGCAGCAAGCGCGGAAGCCGATACGAGCAGCCGTCTTGAATGCCATTTCGTTGGAGTCAACGGAATGATAAGAACCGTCGTAGCAAGCGCACTTGATGTCGACCATCGGATAACCAGCGAGGAAGCCTTCCTTCATGGCGTCCTGAACGCCCTTATCAACTGCGGGGATGAGGCCGTTGGGAATAGCGCCGCCCTTGATTTCGTCGACGAACTCATAGCCATTACCCGGGTTGGGCTCGAGACGGATCCAGCAGTCGCCGAACTGGCCGGAGCCACCGGTCTGCTTCTTATGGCGACCCTGAGCCTCAGCCTTCTTGCGGATGGTCTCACGATAGGGAACGCGAACGGGAACCAGCTTGACCTCGACGCCGGACTGATCCTTCAGGCGAGCGAGCAGCATATCAACCTGGGTGTCGCCCATAGCGGTGAGGATGGTCTGCTTGGTCTCCTCATTGCGGGACAGCTTAACGGTGGGATCGGTTTCAGCAGCACGTGCCAGGAAGGTGCCGAGCTTGTCCTCGTCCTTCTTGTTAACGGCCTCGACGGCGACCGGGTACTGCGGAGTGGGCAGTGCCATGGGCTCGATGGAGATCTCACCGGTCAGAGACAGGGTGTCGCTGGAACGGGTCTCGGAAAGCTTCGGAACGACAATGATGTCGCCAGCCTTAGCGGACTTAACGTCCATGGGCTCCTTGCCCATCATGACGTAGAGGTGGCCCAGACGCTCCTTCTTGCCAGTGCGGGAGTTGATAAGCTCCATGCCGGGCTCGAGAACGCCAGTGAGGACCTTCAGGAAGCTGAGGCGACCAACGAACGGGTCAGACAGCGTCTTGAAGACGAATGCAGAAGGACGCTTGGACTCGTCGATGTCGACATGAACGCCGTCTGCCATCTGGAAGCGGCCGTGGGATGCCGGATGCGGGAAGTACGTGCAGATGTCCTCCATGAGGCCAACGACGCCCTGCATGATGATGGTGGAACCGACGAACACGGGGATGAAGAGTTCCTGAGCGATAGCCTTGTCAAGCAGGCCCTCGAGCTCTTCCTGAGTGAGCTGCTCTTCGCCCTCGAGGTACTTCATCATGAGCTCGTCATCAGCCTCGGCGACGAGGTCGCAAAGCTTGTCGCGAGCAGCCTGAGCGGCGTCCATGTACTCAGCCGGGATCTCATCCACGAGCTCCTTGAGTTCATGAGTGGTGATGTAGCGAGCCTTCATGCGGATAACGTCGATGACGCCCTTGAAGTCAGACTCAACGCCCATGGGGATGGTGACAGCACCGAGGCGAGCGCCGAAGCGTGCATGCAGCGTTGCCATAGCAGCGTCGAAGCTAGCATTCTCGCGGTCGATGTGGTTGATGAACACAGCGCGGGACAGACGCATATCCTCGGCTTCACGCCACAGCTTGGTGGTCATGACCTGCGGACCGGCAACAGCGTCAACCACGAACAGAGCCATTTCAGCAGCCTGCATGGTAGCCAGAGTATCGCCGATGAAGTCGGGATGGCCGGAAGTGTCCAGCACGTTGATCTTGTAATCCTTGTAAGGAATGGGAGCAATGGAGGTGCTGATGGTGAACTTACGCTTGATCTCCTCCGGATCGTAATCCAGATAGGACTTGCCATCATGCGTAGTACCCATGCGCTGGGTCTTACCAGAGACGTAGAGCATGGCCTCGGCGAGCGAGGTCTTGCCAGCACCGTCCTGGCCTACAAGCACAATGTTGCGCACGTGTTCGGTAGCGGGAGCTGCCATGTTGACCACCAACTTTCGTACTATGCGGTCGCGCCTCTTCCTTGGGCGGCGCGACTGCGCGAGCCAAATAAAACCCAAATTTGAAGCTACGGTGCACGGGGGCGATGGCTCGATGAGCCCCACGCTCATGCCCCTTAGCCGATTGCGTTTCAGTGTACCCCATCTTTCCCAGAGGGGGCCTGTGAAGTGGTGTTTCGCCTTTGAAGAAGAACGCCCGGACCCGTGTGCTGTGAAACTCAAGATCCTCTACATATATATGTATGCGAAAAATAAGAAACGGAGTTAGGTGACACATTTTGCTCGTAGCATGTGTCACATTTTGTGTCACTTAAGGGACGGAGTTAGGTGACGCATTTTGCTCGTAGCATGTGTCACA
>JAFYTB010000117.1 GCA_017559045.1 Eggerthellaceae bacterium
ACCCACGGCGAGGGTCTGGCCATCATCACACCTCGTTGGATGCGCCATATTCTCAGCGAACGCACCCTCGACCGCTTCGTGAAATATGGTATCAACGTTTTCGGCATCGACGCTTCGTTGCCCAAGCAGGAGATTGCAGAGAAGGCCATCGACGCCACCTACGCCTTCTTCGAGAGCATCAACATTCCGATGCACCTGCGTGAGGTTGGCATTGATGACAGCCGCATCGACGAAATGGCTCATCACATTGCTGTGAATGAAGGGCTGGAGAACGCCTACGCGCCGCTGACGGAGCAGGATATCAAAGAAATTCTTGTTGAATCATTATAACGAACGATATGCAATATATAACATTAAACAACGGAGTGAAAATGCCCCTGCTGGGTTACGGCGTTTTTCAAGTGTCGCCCGCTGAGTGCGAGCGTTGTGTCAGCGATGCGCTGAGCGTCGGCTACCGGCTGATAGACACGGCACAAGCGTATGCCAACGAAGAGGGTGTGGGTAATGCCTGGCGCAAAAGTGGCCTGAAACGCGAGGAGCTTTTCCTCGTGACAAAGGTGTGGATTGCGAACAACGGAGAGGAAAAGGCAGCCAAGAGCATCGACGAGAGCCTGCGCAAGTTGCAGACGGATTACATCGACCTGCTGCTCATCCATCAGGCGTACGGCGACGTGTTCGGCACATGGCGGGCGATGGAGAAAGCCTATCACGACGGCAAGGTGCGCGCCATAGGAGTGAGCAACTTCCAGTCGGGCCGTTTCTTCGACTTCGCCCACTATGTGGATGTAAAGCCGATGGTGAACCAGCTGCAATGCAACACCCTCATACAGCAGACAGCCATCGAGCCGATACTTGCTGAATTCGGCACACGTATGATGGCTTGGGGACCGCTTGGCGGACAAGGGGTCGAAGGCATCGTGAAGAGTGAAGAGCTTGCCGCCATAGGTGCCAAGTATGGCAAAAGTGCCGCTCAGGTGGCCCTCCGGTGGCTGACCCACCGTGGTGTTGTGGCCATCCCCAAGTCCAGTCACAAAGAACGTATGGCGCAAAATTTCGACATCTTCGACTTCACGCTGACCGCCGACGATATGGCCGCCGTCGCCAAGCTCAACCAGCACGACACGGGCACCATCGACTTCGGCGACCCGCAGTTTGTGAAGTATTTGATTGAGAATTACGGATAGCCTCTATGCGTGAACGCATCGAGAGCCGTCACGGCATCCACACCGTCGAGCACGCCGAGAAGCTTGGCCTCGGCAGCCGCCAGTACAAGCTGGTCTCCATCGACGGGAAGGAGTAAAACCCGCATTTATCCCATCCGAAGCAAAGAAGCCATCCGCCTTGCGAGCCACACCTCCTTGGCGAATGGCTCTTTATGTTGCATATTTAGTTCCCGGCTGGCACAATATTTTCGGGGAGTTGACGTTAAATATGGCGTAAGAAAGTATCATCAATAAAAACTTCAAGATTATGGAAATAGCAATGCAAATCGACCAAATCTCCATCGCGCGGGCGGCCAACGCGGCGCATTACGAGTACCTCGACACGGTGCGCAAGCGCACGGAGGAGACACGGCTCGAAAACGAGCTTTGGAAGAAAGCCGTCGAGGAGTTCCGCGAGGCCTTCGAGAAGGAGGACAAGGCCTTCAAGCAGTACCGCGCCAGCGACCACACCTCCGCCCTCCAGAAGGCCGACGAGGAGCGCGACAAGCTCTACGCCTCGCTGCGCGACACCATCAAGGCCTACGCCAAGTTCCCCATCGCCGAGACCGCACAGCACGCCGAGCCGCTGCTGAAGGTCATCAAGAACTACAAAATCACCACCCGCGAGAACTACATGAAGGAGAGCGGCCTCATCGACAACATGCTGCAAGACCTCCTGCAGTACGAGCGCCAGCTGAACCGCCTCGGCCTGCTCATCGTGGCCAACCAGCTGAAGGCGAAGAACGACGAGGTGCGCCAGCTCATCGCCCAGCGCAACGAGGAGCGTATGGAGCAGGTGCTGGGCGAGCTGAAAGCCGCCCGCGCCGCGAGCGATGTGGCCTACGCCGCCGTGGTGATGTTCACCAACGCCTACGCGCTGCTCAACCCCGACCGCGAGGAGGCCGTCGTCCTCGTGAAGCGGATGCAGGAAGACCTCGAATACTTCCGCCGCTACGCGATGCCCGACCCGCACCGCACACGCGACGTCGCGCCGGACGACGAGGAACCCGAGCAGCCCGTCGAGCCGGCGGAATAGCCGTGCAATTGCGCCCCGCACCACTGCAAGGACATGAAACAATGCTGCAA
>JAFYTB010000118.1 GCA_017559045.1 Eggerthellaceae bacterium
CACATTTTCGCGAAAATATGACAGTAGCTACGAGCCAATCCGTCACCGCCCCCCAACTGACACATCCCGTCCCGACCCCACAAGTCAGGAGTTTCACCCCATGCAATTCCGCACCAACCCCAAAAACGGCGACCAGCTTTCCGCGCTCGGATTCGGTTGCATGCGCTTCCCCGGCATGCCGGCACGCATCGACTTCGAAGCCACCGAGAAGCTCATCCTCACCGCCGTGGAGCAGGGCGTGAACTACCTCGACACCGCCTACATCTACACCGGCAGCGAAGCTGCGCTCGGCGACATCTTCACCCGTAATCCTGGCCTGCGCGAAAAAGTGAAACTCGCCACCAAGCTGCCGATCCTCAAATGCTCGTCGATGGCCGATTTCGACACCTACCTCAATCGCTCGCTTGAACGCTTGAAGGTGGACTCCGTCGACTACTACCTCATCCACAACCTGACCAGCTTCAAGTCGTGGGAACACCTGGTAGAAATCGGCGTCGAGGAATGGATTGCGAAGCAGCAGGAAGCTGGCCGCATCATCAACATCGGCTTTTCCTTCCACGGGCCGGAAGGCGATTTCGAACCCCTGCTCGATGCTTACGCATGGGACTTCTGCCAGATTCAGTACAACTACCTGAACGAGCACTACCAGGCCGGCACAGCAGGACTCAAAGCTGCGGCTGCGCGCGGAATTCCCGTCATCGTTATGGAGCCGCTTCTGGGCGGAAAGCTGGCGGCACCGCTGCCCGAGAAGGCGCAAGCCGTCCTTACCGAAGAAGAAACTTCCACCGACCCCGTACGCCTCGCCCTTCGTTGGCTCTGGGACAAGCCCGAGGTGACCGTGGTGCTTTCCGGTATGAACGCGCTCAGTCAGCTAGAGGAAAACATCGCAACCGCCAACGACGCAAACCCCGGCTGCCTTACCGAAACCGAAATTCGCGCTGTCGACGCAGCTAGGGCGGCCGTCGCCGAGAGCTACAAGATTCCGTGCACAGGCTGCGGATACTGCATGCCCTGCCCGAGAAAGGTCGATATTCCCGGCTGTTTCAACGCCTACAACGCCTCGTTCGCGCACGGATGGTTCCAGGGAGTTCAGCAGTACGTCACCGCATCCGGCGCCCTTTCGGGCAAACTCCACCTGGCCAGCGACTGCACCCAGTGCGGCGCCTGCGCGAAGAGATGCCCGCAGCACATCGACATTCCGAAAGAACTCGGCACCGTAAAGCGCCGTCTGCAGATACCCGGACTTGCCACCATCCTGAAGGTTGGCCTGCGATTCATCGTTCGATAGCAGTACACTTCGGAAGCGAAACGACAGCCAGACGAAGGTCCGCAACCCACGCGGCAGATCCCGCGCGGCAGATCCCGAGCATCAAGCAGCTCACTTCAGCCCCACGCAAGCAAAGGCAGAAAAATGAAACTGATCATCACATCGGACATCCACGGATCGGCACTCAGCACCGAGCTGCTCATGCAGCACGTCGATAAAGAGCAGCCCGACTTCATCGTGCTGCTGGGCGACCTGTTGTATCACGGACCTCGCAACCCCCTACCCGAGGGACACGACCCCATGCGCGTTGCCGAGCTCCTCAACGCCAAGCACGAGCAGATCATCGCTGTACGCGGAAACTGCGATGCGGAAGTCGACCAGATGGTGCTCAACTTCCCCTGCATGGGCGATTTCGCGGAACTCGATGACGCAGGTCGCACGCTCTTTTTCACGCACGGTCACGTGTTCTCTCCCGACAAGCATCCCGAGCTCAATGCGGGCAGCTTCTTCTTCTCGGGACACACGCATGTGAAGACCAACGAGGAGCGCAACGGCGTCACCTACGTTAACCCCGGCAGCACTTCGCTTCCCAAAGACGGCTCAAAGAGCTTTGCCATTTACGAAGATGGCCACGTCACGCTCAAGGCCCTCGAAACTGGCGAAGAGATCACACTCTAGCGCCAAGCGACGAGTATAATCCCAGGCCATAAGGCGAAAGCAGGAGCATCGGAGGGCCTTTCGTGAGCAGGATAACGTACAGCGCCATCGACTTTACCGAAACACTTAAGTCAAGCTTTATCGACTCAAGCATTAAGTCTGATAACCGCTATGCACCTAAGCTGCTCAGCAACAATGCCCAGTCCGGCGACAATGTCCTTTCTGTCCTTAAGGCCGAACTAGCAGATTGCACCAGTTTCGACTTCTCTATCGCCTTCATCACCTCCAGCGGAATCCAGGTCCTGGTCGAAATCCTCAAAGAACTCGAGAAGAGGAATATTCCCGGCCGAATCCTCACCTCGACCTATCTGAACTTCAACGAGCCTGCAGCACTTCGAAAACTGCTCGAATACCCCAACGTGGAAGCTCGAATTTTCCAAGGCAACCTGCACGCAAAGGGCTATTTCTTCAACAAGAACGAGATTTCGACGATCATCATCGGAAGCTCAAACCTCACCCAGACTGCCTTGACCTGCAATAGGGAGTGGAACGTTCTATTTCGTTCTTACTACAAGGGAGACATCCTTCGCCAGGCAAAAGCCGAATTCGATGCAGTCTGGAATGACCCGAATTCAATACCCAACACAACTGAATGGATCAATAGATACGAGGCGTACCGCAAAGAAAAGACCCCCGAGAAACCTCACATTTCTAGTAAACCCACATACCGCGAAGACGAAGACAATTTCATTTACAACGAGCCGAGTCGCCTCACTCCCAACAAAATGCAACGCCGCGCACTTGAAGCGCTTGAAGTGCTGCATCAACGCAAAGAGCAAAGGGCACTTCTTGTCTCGGCAACAGGAACTGGCAAGACATACCTCTCCGCTTTCGACGTCCTCGAAACCAAACCTCAAAAGGTGCTTTTCATTGCGCACAGAAAGCGGATTCTTGAAGCCTCCAAGGAGAGCTTCGAGCGCGTTCTCGGCAGCCGTTACACTTACAGCTTTTACGGAGGCAGCGACAAAGCTATCTCCTCTTGCACTTTCGCGATGGTTAATACGCTCAACAACCACCTGGAAGACTTTAACCCCCACGAGTTTGATTACATCATCATCGACGAAGCCCATCGAAGCGGAGCAAATAGCTACAGAAAGATTCTCGATCACTTCAAACCAAGCTTCTTCTTGGGTATGACGGCAACCCCATCAAGAACGGATGGCTACGACGTCTACGCGCTCTTTAACCACATCATCGCATTCCGGATCACCCTGCAAAATGCTCTCGACGAGGATATGCTTGCCCCATTCCATTATTTCGGAATTGCCGATCTGGCAATCGACGATGAGGCCATTGACGACGTCAGTCTCTTCTCGAAACTTACCTCTTCCGAAAGAGTCGACCACATCACTCGGAAGATCGAAGAGTACACCGTTGAAAAGCAAGACCGTCGAGGGCTTATCTTCTGCAACAGGAACGAAGAGGCCGCAGAACTCTCCCGCATGTTCAACGAACGCGGATACAGAACGGTATCCATCAGTGGAAGTACAAGCGACGACGAGCGCAACCGACAAATCAAGAGGCTCGAAGACGGAGAAATCGAATACATCTTCTCTGTTGACATACTTAATGAGGGCGTCGATATTCCGACCCTCAATCAGATAATCATGCTTCGCCGAACGGAGTCTGCGATTGTCTTTGTCCAGCAACTTGGACGAGGCCTGCGCAAAGCGCCCAACAAGGACTATACGCTCGTCCTGGACTTCATCGGCAACTACCAGCAAAACTACCTGGTGCCCATTGCGCTTTCTGGCGATCACACCTACAACAAAGACAACCTTCGCCGAGTGGTAAAAGAAGGAAGCACCGTCATCCCCGGCTGTTCGACCATCAGCTTTGACAAGATTTCTGAAGCGCACATTTTCAGAGCTCTTGAAGAAGGCCGTTTTGGGGAGGCTGCTCTCATTAAGAATGAATATCAGCAACTGAAGCAGACGCTAGGAAAGATCCCGTCGCTGATCGAATTTGACGAGAACGAATCGATCGATCCCTTGCTGATCTTCAAAAAATTCGGATCTTACGCCGCTTATCTGCAAAAGCACGAGAAAGACTGCGGATTTGAACTGAACGCCTCACAGCTGAACATGCTCAAATTCATAAGCCAAAAGATGGCCAATGGAAAGAGACGAGACGACCTCTTGATCCTTAAGCACCTCATTGAGAATAGAACGCCTTTGGCCAAGAGAGAGCTTTGCGATGCATCCTGCGCAGAGCGCATAAATGCGGCTATCCGAATGGTTCGGGGTCTTTATTCCACAGCGGGCGTAGAACTTGTCTCCGAAAACAACGGGGAACTCACCCTGAGCCCTCAATTCAAAAAAGCCCTCGAAAGCAAAGCTTTTCTCGATCAAGTTCTTCAAACGATCGAGTTCGGACTTCATCGCAACGACGGCTTCAACGGCGATCTCTACAAAGACACCGATTTTGTACTGAACGCAAAATACACGCGCGAAGAGGTATGCAAACTTCTTCGCTGGAGCAAGGAGCCGAACTACCAAAACATTGGCGGTTATTTCCACGAAAAGGAGACGAACACATTCCCGGTCTTCATCAACTACGACAAAGACCCCTCGATCAGTGTCACCACCCAGTACGAAGACCGCTTCATCAATGACAGAGAGATCATTGCCATCTCTAAAAGCAAGAGATCCTTGTCATCACCCGAGATCATCAACCTCAAGAATGCCGAAGAAAATGGCATGCGCTGCTACTTGTTCGTGCGAAAAAATACTAAGGACAAAGACGACGGCACTGAATTCTATTTCTTAGGAGAAATGCATCCTACGGGTGAATTCAGGCAATTTGTTATGAAGGATTCGACGGCTAATGCAGTCGAAATTACTTATGAGCTCGAGAATCCCGTCAGACCGGATCTCTACGATTACCTTCTCAGCGATTTCAGCGTTAGCAGCTAGGTAAACCCGAGGCCTTAATCGCATCCACAACCTGAATATCAGCGGGAAGCCACTCAACGGTATCAATGGTATCCATATCCAACCACTTCGCATCGCTATGCTCAAGAAGGTCGACATGATCGCTCAGCAGGTTGCAGAAATAACAACGCATGCTCAGGTGGAAAGTAGCGTAGTCATGCTCCGCCGTAACAAGATGCCTTCCGACTGAGATGTCGGCGCCAAGCTCTTCCTTTATTTCGCGAGCAAGAGCCTGCTCGGGCGTTTCGTTTGGCTCAACCTTGCCCCCAGGAAACTCCCAGCCGCCAGCAAATTCGCCGCTGCCTCGCTGAGTTGCCAAAAAGCGATCTTCCTTAACGATGATTGCAGCAACCACTGCGATCGTTTTTCTTTGTGAGGTCATCAGCCGATCCCTTCGCGCGTTTTTTCTCGATGATACCCCATCACATGCGCAAGCCACTTAAGAAGTCGGCCCGCCAAAGGAGAATGCTCGATACGCCATCACGAAGCATCCACCCAGCAAGATACCGCCAACAATGTCGGAAATCCAATGCACGCCGGAGAACAATCTAGCAACGATCATAAACGCCGCGAAAGTGACCACGGCGGCAAGCAGCGCCTTCTTGACGAATCCCTCCCCCATCCTGCGATTGAGCTGCATGGCAGCTGTAGTCATAACGCAGAAAACGAGCAGCGTTGTCGAGGAGGGGTAAGAAGGCTCGAGCCTCCCCTCGATAAGCAGAGGTCGATAGTTCAGGGCAATGGCATCAAAAGCGATGTACGTCACTAGCAGCACAACGTAAAACACGCCTAGGGCGAGCAAGTCGCGATCAACCGCAACAAGACTTTTTCTCGAAACCAATTGCGCAAGACCCAGCAAACCAAAACCAAACATGACGGTAATCGGAATGATGCTGAGATAATCCGTGGCGAAGTAAAGCGCCATATGCTCGCCGGTGAATTCGCGGAAGGCAACGTTGAGCGTAGCGAGCCCCACTTCGGATCCATTGGGTCCCGCAGGCTGCACATCCACGGTGCACACAACCACCGTCCAAAGAGTGAAAAGACCGAGCAGGATCCCCGACGCGACAGCATCTCTGCCGCCGCTACCGCCACTCAGGCCGACTTCGCTTGAGCCAACCCTGCCTCCACCGCAACCGTTTGCGCCAGCCCCATCTATACGCTTCCCCATACTCAAAGCTCCTTCCCGAATCGTCGTTAACACGACTCAGGTTAAAAACCGAAGCGCAAGCGAGAAAGGGACGATGAGTTACCTCGTCGCTACGAATCGTTTCACTGGCGTCTGACCAGCAGAAACACCTTCATGAGAAGAAATGCCAAAGCCATGGCAGCGGCATACACCTGCTGCGAAACGATGAACAGCAAGAGGGCGATGCAGGCAAGCGCCTGCGAGATAAGCCTGCCTTTCGAACGCCAAAATTCAGGATTGCGCTTCTCCAGAAGAAGAGCCGCCAGTCCGAACGCCGCTGTAGCGGCAATGACAACCGCAAAGGTGACAAATAGCGCGGGCTTGACCGCGAAGAGCGACGGCAGCGCAATACCCAAAGCACCATCGGCGACCTTCACGCTAAACACCGGCAAGAACACCAGCACTAGCGAACAGAGATCTATGACACCAAACGCCGCAACAAGGCTGCGTTCTGCTTTCTGCTTGCCCTCGTCTTCGGCAATGGCAAGCAAGCTTTCGCTCGACAGAAGCTCATCCAAGGAGATCGAAAAGTAGTCCGCAATATTCTTAAGGGAGTCAATGCTGGGCCAGCCCCTGCCGGACTCCCATTTGGAGACAGCGGCACGACTCACGTGTAACACGTTGGCAAGATCTTCCTGAGTGATACCTTCACGTTTCCTCAGCTCTTGCAGCTTCTCGTTAAATTCCACGATTACCCTTCGCCATTAACCAGCAACTAAACGCTGAAGAAGGTCGCAAGCAGTGCGAAGAGAACAGGGGCGACGAACTGGACGGCAAGGCTAGCGCCCCCACGACCCATGCGACGCAGAGCAACAGACACAGCAAGGCCGAGAATCGCAATCGCAGGCATGAGGTATCCCAACTGATAGGACAGATCCGGGCTGCTTCCGTTGATGTCAGAAAGAACGCCATAAACGGTCATAAACGGAACCACGGTCAGAGCAATAACGAAATTGAGAATAAGAGAAATCCTGTCGATCGCCTTCTTCTCCAGGCCCTCTTCTTTCCTCACGAGAACAATGACGGCGATCAGGGCAAGTGCAGCAATCAATGCCAACGGCAGGACAACGTCGCTGCTCAGGTGGCCAATGTGGGAGAAAACGAAGGAGTTCTCGATGGGCTCGGGATACTCCCAGCTCACAAGCTTGACGCCATGTTCAAGAAGGG
>JAFYTB010000119.1 GCA_017559045.1 Eggerthellaceae bacterium
CGACAAGATTTCGACGTCGAGAAACTGGGCCGTGTGGCTGCATGAATACCTGGAGGATATGCCCGGCAAGCAGGACGTGCTGCGCTATGTGCTGACCGCTAACGCCCCCGAGACCAAGGACAACAACTTCACATGGAAAGACTTCCAGGATCGTAACAACAATGAACTGGTAGCCGTCTATGGCAACTTCGTAAACCGAGCCCAACAACTGACAAAGAAATACTGGAACGGCATAGTACCCGCCTCTGGCTCGCTGCTTGACGTTGACCGTCAAGCATTAGAGGAGTTCAAGGACGTAAAGCAAAAGGTGGAAGCCCTGCTCGACCAGTTCAAGTTCCGCGACGCCCAGTTCGAGGCCATGAATCTGGCCCGTATCGGCAACCGCTACATCACTGAGTGTGAGCCTTGGAAGGTATGGAAGACAGACCCCAAGCGTTGCGAGACCATTCTGAATATCTGCTTGCAGCTGACAGCCAATCTGGCCATCGCCTTCGAGCCGTTCCTGCCGTTCTCGAGCAAAAAGCTGCGCGAGATGCTGAATATCGATAGTTTCGAGTGGGAGCAGCTGGGTTCTACCGACCTTCTGGAGGCTGGTCATCAGTTGGGTGAGCCTGCTCTGCTGTTCGAGAAGATCGAGGATGAGGTAATCCAGAAGCAGCTCGACAAGCTCGAGGCTACGAAGAAGGCCAACGAGGCTGCTGCCTATAAGGCTGCGCCTATCAAAGACACCGTATCGTTCGAGGAGTTCGAGAAACTCGACATCCGCGTGGGTTTGGTAAAAGACTGTCAGAAGGTGAAGAAGAGTAAAAAACTGCTTCAGTTCACCATCGACGACGGCTCGGGCACCGACCGCACCATCTGCTCGGGCATCGCCCAGTTCTATGAGAATCCCGAGGAGCTGATCGGCAAGCGCATCCTCTTCGTGGCCAACTTCGCGCCGCGACAGATGATGGGCATCGAGAGTCAGGGTATGATCCTCTCGGCCGTCGACAGCGACGAGAGCCTCAGCGTGGTGACAACGACGAAGGACGTGAAGCCGGGAAGCCAAGTTGGATAACCTCAAGGAGAAGACGGCGAAGGGCCTCTTTGGGGGAGGCATGAACAACGGCATACAGCAGTTGTTGGGCTTTGCCTTTGGCATTGTGATGGCCCGTCTGCTCGTGCCCGAGTACTTCGGACTGGTGGCGATGATCACCGTCTTCTCGGCCATCGCCAACGCGCTGCAGAACAGCGGCTTCTCGACGGCTCTGATCAACGAAAGGGAGCAGAAGGACAGCAACTATAATGCCGTCTTCTGGTTTAATATCGGGATGGGTGTAGTGATCTACCTCATCCTGTTTCTTTGTGCGCCGCTGATAGCCGACTACTACCGCGAGCCGCGGCTGGTGTGGCTCTGTCGCTACGCCTTTCTGAGTTTCGTGTTCTCGAGTTGGGGTGTGGCGCAGGCGGCTTATCTCTATAAGAATCTGAGGGCCAAGGAGTTGGCCTCGGCCAATATCATCGCCGTGGTGCTGTCGAGCGGCATCGCCGTGGTGATGGCGTGGCAGGGCTTTACGTATTGGGCCATCGCCACGCAGACCAACCTCTTTATCCTCATCTCGACGCTGATTCGCTGGCATTATAGCGAGTGGCGGCCGTCGCTCTCGGTCGACTTCGGCTTTATCCGGAGGGCGTTTCCGTTTAGCGTGAAGAGTCTGTTGAGCGAGATTCTGACGCAGGTTAACAATAATGTGATGAACATCCTGCTGGGTCGCTTCTTCGGTTCGACGGCCACCGGACAGTATAATCAGGCCTACCAGTGGAACTTCAAAGGCTACTCGCTGGTGCAGAATATGGTGAAGCAGGTGGATCAGGCGGTGCTGGTGAGCGTGCGCGACGATCGCGAGCGGCAGTTGCTGGTGCTGCGCAAGATGATCCGCTTTGCGGCCTTCGTATCCTTCCCCTTGCTGTTGGGTGTGGGCCTCGTGGCTAAGGAGTTTATCGTGCTGGCGCTGGGCGAGGTGTGGCTGACGAGTGCGAGCTATCTGCAGATGATCTGCGTGGCGGGTGCCGTCATACCCATCTCGACGCTGTTGGCCGACCTGATGATCAGCCGCGGGCGCAGCGACATCTTCATGTGGTCGACGCTGGCATTGGGCGTCTGTCAGGTAGCAGCCCTCATCCTACTCCACCCCTACGGCATCGGTCAGATGGTGAAGGCCTATGTGGCGCTCAACCTCGTGTGGCTCTTCGTGTGGTTCTATTTCGTCAACCGGCAGACGGGCTATCGGCTGCTGCACTTTCTGAAAGACATCGTGCCCTTCGCGCTGGCGGCAGCAGGCGTGATGGCGCTGACGGGGTGGGCAACCTCCCAAATTGGGAGTCTGCCTCTGCTACTGCTGAGTCGCGTCGCGCTGGCGGCATTGCTCTACTACGCGGTGATGCGACTGGCGGGGGCGCAGATACTGAAAGAATGTATGGATTTTATTCATAAGCGATGGAAAACGAATATCTGAAGCAATATAAGGAGCAGCAGTTGCGGGCTTGTCAGCTGAAGCAGCTCTCCATCCTCGAGGAGATCGACCGTATCTGTCGGAAGCACCAGATAGGCTATTGGCTCGACGGCGGTACGCTCTTAGGGGCCGTGCGCCACGCCGGTTTCATCCCTTGGGACGATGATATCGACATCGCCATGCGACAAGAAGACTTGGATCGGTTCATCGCCATCGCCCCCACAGAGTTGCGCGAGGGACTCTTCCTGCAGACACCACAGATAGAGCCGCAGTCGAAGGAGCCCATCGTGAAGGTGAGAGACCTGAACTCGTTTTACGTCGAGGGTGCCGACAACTTCGCCGCCGACTACCAAAAGGGGCTCTATGTCGACATCTTTCCGATGATCGACTACCCTACGCTGCCTCGCAAGCTGGTAAAGACACTCGTTTTAGGTATCTCGAAGAGCTACTCTATCCTGCATAAGGCGCATTACTACTCGCTGCGGTCGTTTGCCGAGTTCTTCTGGTTCGGCGGCAAATATCTGCTGAGCCTCGCGCTTTGGAAGTTGCTGAGCGCTCTGAGGCCGAAGAATGTGTATCTCTCGAACATACTGATCAACAACGGCTACGGTATCATGCACCGCCAAGACAGCGTCTTCCCGCTCAGCACCATCACGTTCGAGGGTAAGACTTTCTCGGCTCCCGCTAATGCCGATGCCTACCTCTCCGACCTCTATCGCAACTATATGGAGATTCCGCCGAAAGAGAAACAAAAAATCCATTCCGTATTCATCATGCCCAACCTCGTATGAGCCCCGCCAAGACCGATATAGCCGTACTGCTGCTGTTTTTTACGCGCAGCGACACCTTCCGACAGGTGTTTGAGGCCGTGCGCCAAGCGCGACCATCGAAGCTGTTGCTCTATCAGGACGGTCCGCGCGGCGAGCGCGATATGGCCGGCATCGAGGCTTGCCGCGAGATTGTGAGCGATGAGCATATCGACTGGGAGTGCGAGGTTCACCGCCGCTATCTCGACCACAACGAGGGGTGCGACCCTTCGGGCTTTAAGAGTCACCGCTGGGCGTTTTCTTTAGCAGATAAGGTCATCGTGCTCGAAGACGATGTGGTGCCCTCGCAGTCGTTCTTCCCATTCTGTAAGGAGATGCTCGACCGCTATGAGCACGACGAGCGCGTGTCGATGATTGCGGGCTTCAATATCGACGAGGTGTCGGCGGATTGCCCGGACAGTTATTTCTTCACGTCGGCCTTCTCGATTTGGGGTTGGGCCTCGTGGCGGCGCGTGGCCGAGCGCTGGGATCCCTCGTATGGCTTTATGCGCGATGCGGAGAAGCGTCAGCGGCTGGAGCAGATAGCCCGCGAGCGCCGTCTGAGAAGCGATATGCTGCAGATGTTCAGCGACCACAGTCAGAGTGGCAAAGAGTATTTCGAGACCATCTATTGGGCCGATATGCTGCTTCACGATTCGCTCGCCATCATGCCGCGTGAAAATCAGATCAACAACATCGGACTGATGGCCGACTCGACCCATTTCTCGGCCGAGCTGAAGACCACACCCCACCGTATCCGCCGGATGTTTACCATGCAGCGCCACGAACTCGGCTTCCCTTTGCGGCACCCATCGGATGTCGTAGAGAATAAAGCCTATCTGGAGCGGCTCTATAAGGCCAACGCGTGGAACCATCCGTGGATCAA
>JAFYTB010000120.1 GCA_017559045.1 Eggerthellaceae bacterium
CCTCCTGCTCGACGTTACCCCGCTCTCCCTGGGCGTTGAGACCATGGGCGGCGTCTTCACCAAGATGATCGAGCGCAACACCACCATCCCCACCCGCAAGACCGAGATCTACTCCACCGCAGCTGACAACCAGACCTCCGTTGAGGTTCACGTTCTCCAGGGCGAGCGCCCCATGGCTGCTGGCAACAAGACGCTGGGCAAGTTCCAGCTCCATGGCATCCCGGCTGCTCGCCGCGGCGTGCCGCAGATCGAGGTTACCTTCGACATCGACGCTAACGGCATCGTGAATGTTTCCGCTAAGGACCTCGGCACCGGCAAGCAGCAGCAGATCACCATCTCCGGCTCCACCGCACTTTCCGACGACGAAGTCGATCGCATGGTGAAGGACGCCGAGCAGCATGCTGCTGAGGACGCTGCTCGTAAGGAAGAGGTCGAGCTGCGCAACAACGCTGACTCCCTGGTCCATGCAACCGAGCAGACCCTCGTCGAGCTGGGCGACAAGGTCCCGGCAGACGCTAAGGCTCAGGCCGAGGCTGCTATCGCCGAGACCCGCACCGCACTCGAGGGCTCCGATATCGAGGCTATCAAGGCCGCAATGGAGAAGATCCAGCAGGCTGGTTACAAGCTGGCTGAGGTTGTCTACTCCACCGAGGGCGCAGCAGGCGCTCAGCCTGGCGCAGGTTGCGCTGACTGCGGCGGCTCTTGCAACGACGACACCATCGAGGCCGATTACGAGGTCATCGACGACAACGAGAGGAAGTAACCGTGACTACGCCCGAAAAAGACGAAGTCCGTAATCCTTCCGATGAAGTGAACCAGGGCGCTGGCGAAACCATCCCCTCCTCGACCAGCGCCAATGAGGGTGCAGCGACCGACGAGAATGAGTCGGTCGCAACCCCCGAAGCTGAGGAAGTCGAAGCTTCCATCATCGAAGAGGCCGAGGCTATTCTCGAAGGTGTCCTGGACGAGTCCGAGCTTGTCGCTCAGGCAAAGGCCGAGGCGGCTGACTGGCAGGACAAGTACATGCGCCTTCATGCCGAGTGGGATACCTATCGTCGTCGCATGAATGAGCAGCGTGAGGCCGAAAAGGTCCGCGCTACTGAAAAGCTGGTTTCGGACATCATTCCCGTGCTTGACGATTTCGAGCGTACGGTCGAATACGCCGTGAACAATGGCGAGACGGGCCTGCTTGGCGGCGTCCAGGCTGTTTACAACAAGCTGGTGGACGTGCTGAAGCGCGGCGGTGTCGTGGTCGTCGACCCGGCTGGCCAGGCTTTTGACGCTCTTGAGGCCCAGGCTGTTGCCATGGTGCCCGATGACTCCGTGCCTGACGAGACGGTCGCCCAGGTGTATCAGAAGGGATACAAGATGGGCGTCAAGGTGCTCCGACCGGCTATGGTGACGGTTACCACTGGCGGCCCCAAGCGTGAGGCCGTGGAAGAGTAGCGGAATCTGCTTGGCGAATGCCATTTGGGATCCGCGCAGTTGAACACTTTACGAAAGGAGGGCGGGAGAATCACATCCCGCCCTTTTGCTAGATAAAGGAGGTGGAAGCGCATGGCGGCAACGCCCGACTACTACCAGACACTGGGTGTTCCTCGTAATGCTTCGGCAGACGAGATCAAGAAGGCTTTTCGCAAGCTGGCGCGCACACATCATCCCGATGCCGGTGGCGATGAGGCCAAATTTAAGGAAATCAACGAAGCTTACGAGGTTCTCGGCGATGAGAAGAAGCGTGAGCTTTACGACCAATACGGAACCGCCAATGCTAACCAGATTCCTCAGGGTTGGGGCGATATCTTTGGCGGCGGTTTTGGCGGCCAAGGCGGCGGCTTCGGCGGCAGCTGGTCTGACATTCTCGAGAGCATTCGCCGTGGCGAGGGCGCATTCGGCGGCTTCGGTGGTTTCGGCGGACAGCCTCGCGCACGTCGTGGCCAGGATATGAACGTCACGCTGAACGTTTCGTTTGACGAGGCTTTCAACGGTGTTGAAAAGCGCGTCACGGTTCGCATCCCCGGTAAGTCCGAGGCCGATACGTTGACCGTGAAGGTTCCTGCGGGTGCTGTCGACGGAGGTCGACTGCGCTTCAAGGGCAAAGGCGGCTTGGGCGAAAACGGCGGCGAGGCGGGCGATCTTCTGATCAACACGAAGATCGATCCCCATCCGTATTACGAGCGCGACATGGCCGACGTCATTGTCACGCTGCCCGTCACAGTGGCGGAGGCGGCGCTCGGCGCACAGATCGTTGTTCCTGCGCCCGATGGAACGAAGGTGCGTGTCAGGGTGCCCGCGGGTACGCTTGATGGCAGCTTCCTTACTATCAAGGGCAAGGGCGCGCCCGATCTTAAGAATAAGGACAGCTTCGGCAACTTGAGGATCAAGGTCGAGGTTAAGGTTCCCCAGAACATGAATGAGGGCCAGAAGAAGGCTATGGAAGACTTCCTGGCGGCTACCACTGAGGACGTGAGAGCATGGCAGTAAACGATCGCAACCGACCGGTGTACATGATCAGCGTGGCGGCAGAGCTTGCCGGCGTGCATCCGCAGACTCTGCGCACGTATGAGCAGAAGGGCCTGGTGACGCCGCAGCGTACCAGCGGCAACACGCGTATGTATTCGCAGGCTGACATCGAGCGCCTCGAGCTCATCAACGAGCTCACCAGCGAGGGCATCAATCTCGCCGGTGTCATTCGCATTCTCGACCTGCAGGGCCGTCTTGATGAGCGCGACGAGCAGATCGACGACCTGCATAAGCGCGTGCGTCGTCTCGCCGACCGCGTGCATGAGCTGGAGACCCGAGAGACCATCACCTCGCTCGTGCGCAAGAGCGATCTTCCGCCGCTCCTGTTTCCGCCCTGCTAATCAACTGGCGGAACAAGCCGACAATGCAATTCCTCTGAATTAGGAGGTTTATATATGAGACTCGACAAACTTGCTTTGACGGCTCAGGAGGCCTTCCAGGCTTCTCTTGGTATCGCCAGCGATGCTCAGGCGGCCGTCATTGACCCCATCCATCTTCTGAAGGCGCTGCTTGATGCGGGGGAGAACAATCTTTCCGCCATCATCAAGCGTATCGGTGCCGATCCCGCCACGCTCGAGGCGAACGTTGACGCAGAGATCGCACGCATGCCGAAGTCCAATGGCGGCATGCCGATGTCCCTTCCCGGCAATGATCTTATCCGCGTTATCGACAATGCCGTGAAGATCGCCGAGAAGCTGGGCGACACCTACGCAACGAGCGAGCATCTGCTTATTGCCCTTTCCGAGGATAAGGGCGCAGCTGGTCGCGTGCTGAACGCCCAGGGTATTACTCGTAAGAACATCGAGAGCGCTTATGAGCAGTTGCGCGGTAACACCCGTGTGACGAGCCAGACTGACAAGACTCAGTTCGAGGCGCTGGAGCAGTACGGCCTCAACCTGACGCAGCAGGCTCGCGAGGGTAAGCTGGATCCGGTTATCGGCCGTTCCGAGGAAATCCGTCGTACCGTCCAGGTGCTTTCGCGTCGCACCAAGAATAACCCTTGCCTTATCGGTGAGCCGGGCACGGGCAAGACCGCCATCGTCGAGGGTCTTGCTCAGCGCATTGTGGCTGGTGACGTTCCCTCCAGTCTGCGCGATCGCGAGATCATCTCGCTTGACCTGGGCGCCATGATGGCCGGCGCGAAGTATCGTGGTGAGTTCGAGGATCGACTGAAGGCCGTTCTTCGCGAAGTCAAGGACAGCGACGGCCGCATCATTCTGTTTATTGACGAGCTGCATACCATCGTGGGTGCTGGCTCTTCGGGCGACAGTTCGCTCGATGCCGGCAACATGCTCAAGCCCGCTCTTGCGCGAGGCGAGCTGCATGCCATTGGCGCTACGACGCTCGACGAGTATCGCAAGTACGTTGAGAAGGATGCTGCGCTTGAGCGCCGTTTCCAGACGGTGTTGGTGGGCGAGCCCTCCGTCGAGGACACCATTGCTATCCTGCGTGGCCTGAAGGAGAAGTACGAGATCCATCATGGCGTGCGCATCACCGATGGCGCCATCGTCTCTGCAGCGGAGCTTTCCGATCGTTATATTTCCGATCGATTCCTGCCTGATAAGGCGATCGACCTTATGGATGAGGCGGCCAGCCGCCTGCGTATCGAGATCGACTCCATGCCCGAAGAGGTCGATGCTGCTGAGCGCAAGCTGACGCAGATGCAGATCGAGGAGCAGGCTCTCATGAAGGAGACCGATGCCGCTTCCGCCGAGCGTCTTGAGGCGCTGCGCCGCGATATTGCCACTGCCCGAGAGGCCCTCGATGCTCAGAAGGCTGAGTGGATGAGCGAGAAGGATGTCATCGTCGCCGTTCAGGAGATCAAGGCCGATCTTGATGCCGCACAGCTCGAAGAAGAGCGCGCAACGCGTGAGGGTGATTTCGCTCTTGCTTCCGAGATTCGCTACGCTCGCATTCCCGAGCTTCAGCGTCGTCTTGAGGAAAGCGAGCGCCTGCTGAACGCTAAGCAGGAGGAAGGCGCTTTGCTCAAGGAGGAAGTGACCGAGGCTGAGATTGCCGAGATCGTTTCCGCATGGACGGGCATCCCGGTCTCCAAGATGATGAAGGGCGATATGGAGAAGCTCGTCGATCTTGAGGCACGTCTCCATGAGCGCGTCGTTGGTCAGAATGAGGCAGTGTCGGCGGTTGCGGGCGCTATTCGCCGTAGCCGCGCCGGTCTTTCCGATCCCAACAAGCCCATTGGCTCGTTCCTGTTCCTCGGTCCCACGGGTGTGGGTAAGACTGAGCTCGCTAAGGCGCTTGCCGTGTGCATGTTCGACAGCGAGAAGGCCATGGTTCGTATCGACATGTCCGAGTATATGGAGAAGTTCTCCGTGCAGCGCCTCATCGGCGCACCTCCGGGCTACGTTGGTTACGACGAGGGTGGTCAGCTGACTGAGGCTGTTCGTCGTAGGCCCTACACGGTGGTGCTGCTTGACGAGGTCGAGAAGGCTCATCCCGATGTCTTCAACGTGCTGCTGCAGGTGCTTGATGACGGTCGCTTGACCGATGGCCAGGGTCGTGTCGTGAACTTCAAGAACGCGATCATCATAATGACCTCGAACATCGGTAGCCAGATCATCCGCGATCGCGCTGCCATGAAGGCTGAGACCTTCGGCGACGTGATGGCCGATGTGGCATCCATGACGCCTGAGGCAGCGGCCAAGAAGATGCTGGAGTTCTCCAACCTGCTGCAGGAGTCGCTCCGCCAGACCTTCAAGCCCGAGTTCCTCAACCGCATTGACGAGATCATCACCTTCGATGAGCTTTCGATTGCGGATATGGAGCCCATCGTTGAGCTGCAGATCAATGACGTGCGTGCTCGCCTGGCCGATCGTCACGTCACGCTCGATGTCACCCCTGCGGCTCTCGAGCATCTTGCCATCGACGGATTCGATCCCGTCTACGGCGCACGTCCGCTCAAGCGTCTCGTTCAGCGCCAGGTGGTCGATCGTATCGCCGAGAAGGTCATCACTGGTGAGCTGCATGATCGTGGTCACGTGCTTATCGATATCAATGCTGAGGGTGAGTACGAGTGTCGCGTCGAAGCGCCCATCAACTTCGACGATTTGCTGCTGTTCGGCTAGCTTGCTAGACGCGCGTTTTACCTGGGTCGTTTAGATCGACTAATTGAATTAGCTGCAAGAAGCGCTGAGTTTCCCCAGCGCTTCTTTGCTTTATGGGTCAACAACCCAGGCCTCCGCGCGAAGCGCGAGAGCCAATAAACCACCCGCTATGCGGGTGGAAGCCCCTC
>JAFYTB010000121.1 GCA_017559045.1 Eggerthellaceae bacterium
ATGGTTGAGGAGAAGGCCATTTCGACGGGCATGATCCCCAAGCTGAGCAGCTGCGTTCATGCACTCGAGGCGGGTGTCGGTAGGGCCCACATCATCAACGGCACCATCGACAACGCGCTCATCCTCGAGCTGCTTACCGACAAGGGCATCGGAACCATGGTGACGGGAAACGAGGGCGAATCTTCCGCCTCCCAGCCCTTGGGTAACTTTGCCGCGAAGCTTCTGGAAAACCTCGATTAGGCGAATACGCAGCCTGCCCCTTGGGGGCGGGCGTGGCGTTTTGATACGGAAAGGACCTCCGCATGACGTTTGATCAGCAGAAAAGTCTTGAAGATGCCTACCTGATGCACACGTATGGCCGCAAGCCGGTTCAGCTCGTGTCGGGTCGCGGCATGGTCGTGGTTGATGACGCTGGCAAGGAGTACCTCGACTTCGTGTCGGGTGTTGGCGCAGTGAGCTTGGGCCACTGCCATCCCGCTATCGTTGAGGCGCTGAAGAAGCAGGCCGAAACGCTCATCCACGTGAGCAATTATTACTACATCGAGAAGCGTGGCGAGGTTGCCCAGATGCTCTCTGGTCTTCTTTCCGCCGCTTTGCCCGAGGATGAGAAGATCGTTTGGAAGACCTTCTTCGCCAACACCGGCGCCGAGGCAAATGAGTGCGCCATCAAGCTGGCTCGCCTGCATGCGCGCCGTGTCGCTGAGGCGAAGGGTGAGCAGCCTGCTCGCACCATCGTGACGCTCAAGCGCAGCTTCCATGGCCGTACGCTTGCAACGCTCGCTGCAACCGCCCAGCCCGTTAAGCAGGAGGCTTTCCAGCCGCTGCCCGGAGGCTTCACCAGTAGCCCCATCAACGATCTTGAGGCACTGACCAATCTGTTTGAGGAGATGAAGGGTCAGATTTGCGCAGTCATGGTCGAGCCCATCCAGGGTGAGTGCGGCGTTTACCCCTGCTCGCCCGAGTTCCTCGCTGGCGTGCGTGAGCTGTGTGACGCTAACGGCGCTCTGCTTATTGCCGATGAGGTTCAGTGCGGAATTTTCCGTACGGCGAAGCCCTTCGGCTTCCAGCATCTGGGAGTTACCCCCGATATCGTGACCATCGCAAAGGGCGTTGCCTCTGGCTTCCCCACGGGCATGTGTGCTGCTCGCGCCGAGATCGCGGATACGTACCAGCCGGGCGATCACGGCTCCACGTTCGGTGGCAGCTGCCTGGCGGTTGCCGCAGCGCACGCGACGCTTTCCACGCTGGTTGAGGGTGGCTTCGAGGCTCGCGTCGAAGAGGTTGGCGCATACATGAGGGAGAAGCTCGCCGAGCTGCCCCATGTGAAGGAAGTTCGCGGCTATGGTCTCATGCTTGCCGCCGAGCTCGATGAGACGGCTCCTGCTGCAGGCGATGTGGTTGCAGCAGGCCTTGATGCGAGTCTGCTCCTCAACACCACGGGCCCCACGACCTTGCGCTTCCTTCCGCCGCTTGTTTGCGAGAAGGCCGATGTTGACGCTCTGGTCGAGAAGCTTGCAGTGCTTCTGGGGGCATAATCGGGCGCTTTGTTGCATTGAAAATGTATAAACGGTGCAGCTTGCGATATCATCAATAAGTTACGCGAATGACAAGCCTTGTCATCAATATAGAAAGGGATTGAACATCATGGCAGAGCAGAGGGAAAAGTGCGTATTGGCGTACTCGGGTGGTCTTGACACCTCCGTGTGCATCAAGTGGCTCCAGGAAGAGAAGAATCTCGACATCATCGCCGTCGTTGGCGAGGTTGGTCAGGAGCATGACGGCCTTGAGGCTATTCGCCAGAAGGCACTGCGCACGGGCGCTATCGAGGCACTCGTCATCGACATGCGCGAGGAGTTCGCAAATCACTACCTCAACCGCGCTCTGCATGCCAATGCTCTGTATGAGAACCAGTATCCGCTGCTCTCCGCTCTTTCCCGTCCGCTGATCTCCAAGTACCTCGTTGACGTTGCTCACGAGTACGGTGCCAAGTACATCGCTCATGGCTGCACCGGCAAGGGCAACGACCAGGTTCGTTTCGAGACCTCCATCATGATGCTCGATCCCACCATCGAGATCATCGCTCCCGTGCGCGAGTGGGAGTTCAAGACCCGTCCGCAGGAGATGGAGTGGGCTATGGCTCACGGCGTCGAGGTTCCCACCACGAAGAAGGCTCCGTACTCCATCGACGACAACGTCTGGGGTCGCGCTATCGAGTGCGGCGTGCTCGAGGATCCCTGGGCCGCTCCTCCGACCGACATCTACACCATGACTGGTCATCCCGAGGATGCTCCCGATGAGCCCGGCTATGTTGAGGTCACCTTCGAGAAGGGCATTCCCTGCGCTATCGACGGCGTTGAGAAGAGCTACCTCGACATTCTGTACGATATGAACGAGATCGCTGGCAAGCATGGTTTCGGTCGTCTTGACCTCATCGAGAACCGTCTCGTCGGCGTTAAGAGCCGCGAGTGCTACGAGGTTCCCGGTGCTCTCTCCCTTATCACCGCTCACAAGGCTCTTGAGGCTCTGTGCCTCGAGCGCGATGTCCAGCACTACAAGCTCGGCATCGAGCAGACCTGGGCAACTCAGGTTTACAACGGCATGTGGTTCGCTCCGCTGACTGATGCACTCAACGCATTCCTCGAGCACACCCAGCAGCATGTCTGCGGCACCATCCGCCTGAAGTTCTACAAGGGCACTTGCACCGTCGTCGGCCGCAAGAGCGAGTTCTCCCTGTACGACAAGGATCTCGCTACCTACGACGAGGGCGACATCTTCGACCACGCATCTGCTAAGGGCTTCATCAACCTGTTCGCCCTCGCAGGTAAGACCTGGGCAGAGAATCGTCGTCGCGCTGGCGCCGACATTCTCTAAGGTTTCGGCTGCCTAAGGCAGTTTGAATTCTCGACATTACGGGACGTCGAGGCGGCGCATTGGCGCATGAAGGCTATCGCGTATCACGCGTTTCGGGCCTTCAGCCAGTGCATCCGCTTCGGCGTCCCTCATTGGCTTACTGAGCCAGTTGATTTTGCTGAGTAGGCAAGGAAGATATAAGCAGGGGCTTGATTCGATGAGGCTTGTCAAACGAAGGGGTTTGATGAACCGAGCATCATCGAATGAGGCCTCCGATGAGATTGATAGGTTGTGACTATGGCACTTTGGGGCGGACGTTTTGAAGAGGGCGTAAGCGAGTTTACTCAGCGCTTTGGCGCATCGCTCCCCATCGACAAAGAGATGTACGCTGAAGATATTGCGGGCTCGAAGGCCCATTCGTCCATGCTGGCCGCACGCGGCGTCATCAGCGAGGCCGACCGCGAGGCTATCCATGCTGGCCTTGATGAGATCCTTGCTGAGATCGAGGCAGGCGACTTCGTATTCGACATCAATGACGAGGACATCCACATGTCCGTCGAGAGCAAGCTTATTGCTCGCATCGGCGACGCAGGTGCTCGTCTGCATACTGGCCGTAGCCGCAACGATCAGGTTGCTACCGACACCCGTCTGTTCATCAAGCGTCGTTGCCGTGACCTCATGGCTGCTAACCTCGAGCTGCGTGACGCGCTCGTTCAGCAGGCTGAGGCCAACTTCGACGTGCTGCTCCCGGGCTATACCCATCTGCAGCATGCACAGCCGGTTCTCTTCTCCCATCACATGCTTGCTTACGTTTGGATGCTGACGCGCGATTACGAGCGTCTTGAGGCTGCTTATCGCGCTGCCGACGCTTGCCCGCTCGGCTCTGCCGCTCTTGCAGGTACTACCTACCCGCTCGATCGCCACATGACGGCTGAGACCCTTGGTTTTGCTCGCGTCATCCCCAATTCGCTCGACGCTGTTTCCGATCGCGACTACCTGCTTGACCTGCTGTATGCCTGCAGCGTTTCCAGCATTCACCTCACGCGTCTGTGTGAGGAGATCATTCTGTGGTCGACCTCCGAGTTCGGTTTCGTCACGCTGTCCGACAGCTACTCCACCGGATCCTCCATCATGCCTCAGAAGAAGAACCCGGATTTCGCCGAGCTCATTCGTGGTAAGTCCGGCCGCGTGGTGGGCGACCTCGTTGCTCTGCTCATGACGCTTAAGTCTCTTCCGCTTGCTTACAACAAGGACCTTCAGGAAGACAAGGAAGGCGCCTTTGACGCCGCCCGCACCATGGAGGACTGCTACATTTGCGCAGCAGGTATGATTGCCACCATGCGCGTCAATGCCGACAGCATGCGCATCCAGGTGGGCAAGGGCTATCTTGCTGCTACCGACGTTGCTGACTATCTGGCCAAGAAGGGCCTGCCTTTCCGTAAGGCTCATGAGGTTGTTGGCCACCTGGTCCTCGAGTGCGACAAGCGTGGCTGTGATCTTGAGGATCTCGAGCTTGCCGATTTCCAGAAGGAATGTGACCTGTTCGAGGCCGACATCGTGGAGGCTCTCAACATGGATGCCATCGTCGCTGCTCGTACCACGTATGGAGGAACGGGTCACGAGGCTGTTCGTGTTCAGATGGCTGAGGCAAAGGCAGCTCTGCAGGCCGACACCGCCAAGCTTCAGTAACGCTTCGCTAACATAATTAACACTACGGAAAGCCCTGTTCATCAGGGCTTTCACGTTTTCTAACGATGATCTGATCGCTCGCTAAAATCGCAGGCGTTTACTGCGATGAAAGGCGGGCGCATGACTTCACGAGCTCTTAAAACTCATCGGACGAACGGCGCTTCCGCACGCGGTCTTGTTATCGCGGCGGCAGCTGCGGTGTTGGTGCTCTTCTTTATGGTTGCGACTGCGATTGTGCTTGCGCTTTGCTCCTATTGGCTTCAGGACCTTCCCGATTATCGAAACTCGGATGCATATGAACCTGCTGAGCCGACCCGCGTGTATGCAAGCGATGGGGAGACTTTGCTTGCGGAGTTCCAGCTTGAGTGGCGTGATCCCGTTTCGCTTGATCAGATAAGCCCGTTGCTCATAGATGCGACCATCGCGATTGAGGATGAGCGCTTCTATGCTCACCCCGGCGTCGATCTTTTTGGCATCGTGAGGGCTTTGGCTAACAATCTTTTAGGTGGTGAGCTCGAGGGTGCGTCCACCATCACGCAGCAGTTTGTTCGCAATACCGTTCTTGCTGACGAGATGGGCGATATCTCTCTCAAGCGAAAAGTGCGCGAAGCTTATATCGCCCTTCAGCTCGAAAAGGCCTATACCAAAGATGAGATCCTGTCGATGTACCTCAATACCATCAACTACGGTCAGGGGGCTTACGGTATAGAAGCTGCTTCGTTGCGTTATTTCTCGAAGCATGCCCTGGATCTGACCTTGGATGAGGCGGCGACCTTGGCCGGCATTCCGCAGTCTCCGACGTACAACAATCCTATTGCCGATCCGGATAGGAGCTTGGCTCGGCGCGATCGCGTGCTTGATCGCATGGCTGAGACGGGCTACTTGACGCAGGCGGAGTGTGATGAGGCGAAGGCGCTGCCAATAGAGCTTGATCCGACGCCGCCGTCAACAACGGGAATCGTTGCTTACCCCTATTTCACGAGCTATGTGCGAAATCAGCTTCTCAACGAGGAGACGGGTCACGGCTTCTCCGTTGCCGACATATTTGAGGGAGGCCTTACGGTCATCACCACGCTTGACGCCGAAATGCAGAAGGCTGCTCAGTCGGCGGCGGATGCCCGCCTCGAAGGATTGAGCAGCGCTTTCGAGGTGTCCTTGGTGGCAATCGATCCTGAAAACGGATACATTAAGGCCCTTGTCGGCGGCAAGGACTACGAAGAAACCCAGGTGAATATGGCAACGGGGGAGGGTGGTGCTGGTAGACAGGCGGGTTCGGCATTCAAGACCTTCACCTTGCTCGCTGCTCTTGAAGCTGGGATCAACCCTTCAACTACGATCGATGCCGGCTCGACAGCGCAGCTGCCTGGATGGACTGTCTCAAACATTGACAAACGCGACTACGGTACACGTACCATCGCAAGTGCCTATCAAGTCTCGTCGAATACGGCCTTTGCGCGGCTTGCGATGTCCGTTGGCATCGACAAGGTGGTCGATATGGCCCACCGACTCGGCATTACTTCTGCGCTTGGCACGACGGGTTCCGTCACGCTGGGGGTCGATTCTGTCACTCCGCTCGAGATGGCCGATGCGTATGCCGCCATCGCAAACGGCGGGGTGCATTACAGTCCGGAGTGCGTGATTACGGTGATGAATCGCGATGAGGAGGTGCTCGTCGACAACGCGGATCCTCAGGGGGAACGAGTCCTGTCGCCAGAGGTTTCCCATGCAGCTATCGAAATTATGCAGGGTGTTATCACTCAAGGTACGGGTCAGGCGGCCGCCCTTTCAGTGGACCAGCCTGTTGCGGGAAAGACGGGTACGTCTGACAAATACAAGGACAGCTGGTTCTGCGGATTCACTCCGCAGCTCTCCGTTGCGATTTGGCTAGGCGATCGAAGCGATTACTCCAGTGCATTGTCGGTTCCAGTGGGTGTAGCTGCGGCAAGCGTCTTCGCGGACTTCATGGATCATGCCTTGGCGAACGAGCCTCGGGCGGAGTTTATCCAGGCTGGCGTTCCCGACTATCTCTCCTATTACGCCGATGCGCAGTACCACATCGGGGGCTATTACGGCTCCAAGCCGGGCGAAGATGAGG
>JAFYTB010000122.1 GCA_017559045.1 Eggerthellaceae bacterium
ATTCCCTTCTGCGTTCAAAAATGCTCTTATTGCGACTTCGAATCCGCTGCTACTTCTCGCGAAGACAACTGCATCGACGAATACCTCGATAGCCTGATCCTCGATATCCGAAGGGCTTCCAGAGAGGGGTCTTTGGGCGCAATTCAAACGGTGTATATCGGCGGAGGAACGCCGACCCATATCGGTCATGCACGACTTTCCAAACTCCTGTATACCCTGTCACTCTCTATGCATCTTGAGCCTGAGGTTGAGTGCACTATTGAGGCAAACCCGGAAAGCGTCGATGAGGCCACGATTCGTGATATCTGGGCGCTTGGTGTTAACCGTATTTCCATGGGCGTTCAGAGCTTTGATGATGCTGTTCTCAAGATCCTCGGAAGGCCTCATGATTCTGCGCTCGCAAAACAGGCTGTACTAATCGCACAAACCAGATTTGAAAATATCAGCATCGATCTTATGTGCGGTATACCAGGTCAATCAATAGAATCTTTCGCTTCGAGCGTTGCTACAGCAATCGAACTCGGCGTAAAACATGTCAGCGTGTACCCTCTTACCATCGAAGACGGTACTCCCTTTGCAACGCGCGTTGATAACGGGCTGATGGAATACCCTGATGACGACACTGCGGCGCTGCATATGCAAAAGGCAGCCGAGCTTCTTGAAGCTGCCGGCTACGAGCGTTATGAAGTCGCAAGCTACGCCAAGCCCGGATTCCAAAGCCGACATAATACGGCCTATTGGACCGGCATCCCTTACCTTGGTCTTGGAAAAGGCGCGACCTCTATGCGTCAGACCCCAGAGTTTCGCGAGCGTGTGAAAGACGGGGTGGTTGAGGAGCGCCTATCGGCAGATGAGATCATTGCCGAAGATCTGATGCTCAAGATGCGCATGAGCAGGGGTATTTCCCTTGAAGACGTTCAAGCGGCATCTTTCGTGTTCGACAAGCTTCCGACCTTGATTGAGGATCTCATGGCTCAGGGTCTTATATCCTTACATGAAGAACGCTATCGTCCTACTGAGCGCGGTTGGCTCTGCGGAAACCAGCTATATGCTGGCTTTCTCGATTTATGTGAATAGCGCATCCCGTTGCCTTATTTATCCCCGATCTTTAGCACTCCCGCAAATTGACTGCTAAAATGTAAATTTGCGAAATAGTGTGCTACCAGGATGAGGGGAGGCGTCGTGCTTTCTGATAGAAGAAGAATGGTGTTGGCGGCTCTCATCGAAGAATACGTAGCCAACGCAGCACCCGTCGGCTCTAGAACCCTGACAGAGCGCTATCACCTCGGCGTGAGCCCCGCTACGGTCAGAAATGATCTTTCTGCCCTTGAGGATGCGGGTTATATCACTCAACCTCATACTTCAGCTGGAAGAATCCCCACTGATTCGGGTTATAGAGCTTTTGTTGACGAGCTGCTTTCATCTGGTCTGGCTTCTGAAGAAACTCCGCATAAGGAAATAGTGGACGAACTTCGCCGCAATGCACGCGAGCTCGATATGCTCATGGATTCCACGTCGGCCGCCTTATCGAGGATGACCGACTGTCTTGCGGTTGTTATGGCGCCGTCGCTGATTGGCTCCCACCTCAGGCAGCTCTCTCTCATTTCGCTCACCAATCGTCGAGCCCTCATTGTCCTTGTTGCTGAAGATGGGCAGGTTTTTAACCGTCAGATCTCATTTCCGGAGGATGTTCCCTCCAACGAGCTCGCTGACATTCAGAACCTCTTCAACGATATCTTCGTTGGTAAGACATCAGCCGAGATCAAGGGGCATTTTGACGCTAAGACTATCGACGCGCTTCGCGATCCACTCGCGGCACTCATTTTGGAAGAGTTGGTCGATCTCTTAAGCGAGCAGGTTCACTTACGAACGCACAGGGACGGTATGTCTGCCCTGCTGAGGAAACCCGAGTTCAGCCAGGCTTCTTCTCTTCTTCCTGTCATTCAGATGCTCGAAGATGACACCATTCTCTTCAACGTGCTCGATCAGGCATCGGTTGGAGATAAGCGTTCTATGGTCCGAATTGGCCACGAAAACACGGCAGCCACGCTTCCTGGCATTTCGGTTGTTGCCAGCCAATACGGACGTGGAGATTCAAGCGGCATCGTCGCCGTCATCGGCCCGACCCGAATGGACTATCAAAAGGTAATTCGCGCAGTTCGCGCTGCTCAACAAGCTCTTGGCGATGAATAAGCGCCAAGGGTACTGCATAGAAAGGTAAACGTAGGAAATGGCAAAGGATTTATACGAAGTAATCGGCGTCTCCCGAGATGCTTCCGATGCAGAGATCAAGAAGGCGTTTCGCAAGAAGGCACGAGAGCTTCATCCTGACGTCAATAAAGCCCCTGAGGCCGAAGATCAGTTCAAGGAACTGAACGAGGCATATGACGTGCTCTCTGATCCCCAGAAGCGCGCACAGTATGATCGTTTCGGCACCATTCCCGGAGCCGCTGGCGGTAATCCCTACGGCGGGGGCGGCTACGTCGACATCGAAGACCTGTTTGGCGGCGGTTTCGGCGGAATGGGCGACCTGTTCTCCACCTTCTTTGGCGGTCAGGGCAATGCGGGTCGTCAGGTTCGCAAAAACGGCCGCGACATGGGTATCGGCATCCGCGTAACGCTCGAAGAGGTCGCTAAGGGCCTTAAGAAGGAGATCGTCTACGATCGCCTCGCTCCTTGTCCTGATTGCGGTGGCAAAGGCTACGGAGAGAATGGTCGAAACGTTACGTGTCCCGAGTGCAATGGTCAGGGTCGCGTAGTCACCATCCAGCAGACCTTCCTTGGCAATATGCAGTCCGCTACCACGTGCCCGAAGTGCCACGGCATGGGCTCCGTCGTCGAAAATCCGTGCAGTGAGTGCGAAGGCCAGGGTCGCGTGCCTGATCGTCAGAGGATGTCCGTCGATATCCCGGTTGGCATTCGCGATGGCCAGCAGCTTCGTATTTCCCAGTTTGGCGAGGCCGGCATTCAGGGCGCAGCGGCGGGCGATCTTATCGTTACCGTTCGTGTTGTTCCCCATGAGTTCTTTGAGCGCGATGGCGATGACCTGCATTGCAGCGTGAAGATCTCGATGGTACAGGCTGCCCTCGGTGCCGAAATCGAGATTGACGGCATTCTGGATGACGAGGAAGTCGATATCGACATTCCCGAGGGATGCCAGCATGGCCAGGTGGTTCGCGTTCGTGGCTACGGCATGCCTCGACTTCGCAGCACTGCACGCGGTGATCTCTACGCTCATATCGAAGTTGTTGTTCCCAAGAAGCTCTCGAAGCGTGAGCGCGAGATTCTCGAGGAGCTTGCCGAGGAAATGGGCGAGGAGGTTTCTGAGAAGCGTACGCCGCTTCAGAAGCTCCGCGACATTTTTGACTAATGTACACAGTAATCAGGCGCATTTATTTGTAGCGAGGTTCCATGTCCCTGCCGCATTTCTTTCTTGATCAGCAGATACTTGCAAACGAAGGGGAGAGCGTATTTCCCCTTCGCCTCAGCCGCGATGACGCAAAACACGCCCGCGTCCTTCGTCTTGCTTCTGGCGAGCATATTGCGGTTGTCGATGCTGCGCAGGACTATTTCGAGTGCGAAATTGTAGAGTTTACCGACGAGATTCCTCTTGTACGTATCTCTACAAAATTGCAGGGTTCCGCTGATGAACCAACCGTTTTGCTCGTCCAGGGCCTTCCTAAGGGCGACAAGATGGAGGATGTCATTCGTCACGCAACTGAGATCGGCGTTTCCGGCTTCATTCCCCTTAAGTGTGCTCGCTCTATCGTCAAGCTCGACGATAAGAAGGCAAAATCGAAGACGGTACGTTGGAATTCCATTGCCAAGAGTGCCGCTATGCAGTCTGGTCGCCTCATGGTGCCTGAAGTTTCGCAGCCCAAAACGCTGCGTGAAGTCTGCGAAATGATGTCGGAAGCGCATGCGATTCTCATTTGCTGGGAGGAAGCTCCTCGGACGGCCAATCTTGCAGAAGCGCTTCATGCCGGTCTCGCTTCTTGCGGAATGTCCAATAGCCTTTCAGACGCCCGCGTTGCTGTCGTCGTGGGTCCTGAGGGTGGATTGACCCAGGATGAGGTCGATACGCTTCTGTCTTGCAATCCCCGAGCAGCATTGGTTTCGCTTGGATCCAGTATTTTGAGAACCGAAACAGCTGGATTGATTGCTCCAGCCCTTGCTCTGTATGAACTTGGCGGGCTTGGACGAAGCTATTCGGGAACAAGCGAGTAGCCCATGAAATACTCCATCGTCAATCTTGGATGTAAGGTTAATCGCGTTGAGTCGGACGATTACGAATCGCTGTTAACTTCTCGCGGTTACGCCTATACCGAATCCCAGGATGCCGATATCGTTGTAATCAATACCTGCACGGTAACCGGTGAGGCCGAAAAGAAAACTCGTAAGGCAGTTCGCCAAGCACTCAAGCGCTTTCCTTACGCCAGCGTAATCGTCACCGGATGCGCTTCAGCTATCAATCCGGAATTCTTCACGGCTCTCGATGATCGCATTGAGGTTGTTGCCAAACCCGATATGCAGGATTACTTAGCTAGAACCATTGCATCACTTGAAGCACGCCACGTGGGTGTCTCCGCTCCGTCAAATCGAGCGCGAATGGGTGTTAAGGTTCAAGATGGCTGCGATAACGCTTGTACGTACTGCATCGTCCATGTTGCTAGGGGTCGTGCATCGAGTCGTCCTGTCAACGAGATCATCCCCGATGTTCTGCGACTTGTTGAATCGGGCGTATTTGAGATTGTTCTTTCGGGAATCAATATCGGTTCGTATAACTATGAGGGCATCAAGCTTGCCGAATTGCTCCGTATTTTGATGGAGGCTACCTCATCGTATAAGACGGAATTCGCCCCCTTCGTTCGCTTCCGAGTTTCGAGCATTGAGCCCATGGATGTCGATGACGATTTCGTCGCCCTCCTCGCAAGTTCTGAAGGCCGCGTATGCCGTCATCTTCATTTGCCCCTACAGTCTGGCTCTTCTAAGGTGCTGCGCGAGATGGCGCGCCCTTACGATGCCGAGGACTTCAAGAGGCTTGTTGACTATCTTCGAGCGGAAGTGCCCGACATTTCTCTTACAACCGACATCATCGTTGGCTTTCCCGGCGAAACCGATGAAGATTTTGCTGACACTCTTTCCGCCGCCGAATACTGTGGTTTTTCAAAAATCCACGTCTTCCCGTATTCAAAACGTGAGGGTACACCCGCTGCCGAAAGAGCTGATCAGGTTAATCCCGAAGTCAAAGCTGCTCGTGCAAAAGCTTTACGCGATCTATCTGACCAGCTTCGCTCTATTGACTATGAAGGACGTGTTTCAGGTAAGGAATATGTCTTGGTTGAGCAGCCCGGTGTTGGTATGAGCGAGAGTTATCATGAGATAGCGGTTGACGTCGCCCTTCCCGCAGGTTCACTTGTTGAAGTTTCGATTCCAGACGAGCAAAAGAAATGAGCCCTACGCTACAATGAAGCCCATGAATGAGAACACGCAAATCACCCTAACCGTGCCAGCTAGCCTTCCCATGGCTCGTATTGTTGGCCACGCTGACGAGCTTCTGAGGCTTATCCAAGATGCCTTCGCCGCTCGCATCACCGTTCGTGGCGACATGATCATCCTCGAGGGCGATCCTATTGAAGTTCAGTCTCTCACGGCCTTGTTCAGCGACCTAATTAAGGTGGTTGAAAATGGGGAAGATCCCACTCCTAGCTACGTAAGACGTTCTATTGAGCTTCTGCGTACGGCCGAGTTTGCTCCTTCTGCGCTTCGCGAGGATATCGTTCTTACCTATCGCGGTAAGGCCATTAGGCCAAAAACGAGTGGGCAAAAACGCTATGTTGACTCCATCCGCGACAACACGATTACGTTTGGAATTGGCCCTGCTGGTACTGGAAAAACGTACCTCGCAATGGCGATGGCGGTCGCTGCGCTGAAGCGCAAAGAGGTTGGCCGCATTATCTTGACGCGTCCCATCGTCGAAGCAGGCGAGAACCTCGGCTTCCTTCCCGGTACGCTTCATGAGAAGGTCGACCCTTATATCCGTCCTTTATATGACGCGCTTTACGATATGACGGATATGGAACGCGCCAATGTTCTCATCGAAAATGGAACTATCGAAATCGCTCCGCTCGCGTTTATGCGTGGTAGAACGCTCAACGATAGCTTCATTATTCTCGACGAGGCTCAGAACACCACTCCTGAGCAGATGAAGATGTTCTTGACTCGTCTTGGATTCGGTTCAAAGATTGTTATTACGGGCGACATCAGCCAGATTGACCTTGGAAAAGTGCCTTCTGGCCTGAAGCACGTTCGCCCCATTCTTGAGGGTCTGGACGATATCGCCTTCTGCGATTTCAGCGGTAAGGACGTCGTTCGCCACTCCCTCGTCGCCAACATCGTTGCAGCTTATGACCGAGCAGCAGGAAAGGCCTAGATCATGGACATTTTGATTGATTACCGTTATCGCGAGGATGCAGTCTCCTCTCTTCCCATCGAGGAGCTCGCCCTTTTCACCCTCGCTGCTGAGGGCAATCCCGAAAACTCCGAGGTTTCCATCTGCTTCGTTGACGATGCTGAAATCGCAGCCCTCAATGAGGAGTACCGCGGTAAGGTCGGCCCTACCGACGTGCTCTCGTTTGAGTGCGATAACCTTGATGATGAGTTCGCAGCCCCCGATGGCTTTGACGAGGATATCTACCAGCTTGGCGATATCGTTATCGCCGTAGATGTCGCCGAGCGTCAAACCAAGGAGTTTGGCACTACATTTGAGGAAGAGATTAGCCTCCTGCTTGTTCATGGCCTGCTCCATCTTTGCGGTTATGACCATATTGAAGAGGATGAAGCGGAGGAAATGGAAGCCCGCGAAGCTCAAATCCTTTCTGCTTGGAATAGCCGAGAGGATGGCTACGAGGCTGCGCTTGAGTCCGCAATGATTCCGATGGCCGCAACTGCGCCTATCTCTTTCGAGAACTATGGCCGTACCGAGGGCTTCCGCTCCGGCTTCGTCACCTTGGTCGGACGCCCCAACGCTGGCAAGTCGACTCTTCTTAACGCCATTATGGGCAAGAAGATCGCCATCACCTCCAATACCGTTCAGACTACGCGTCATCGTTTCCGCGCAGTCCTGACGCGCGAGAACTTCCAGATGGTCATCGTTGATACCCCTGGCCTCCACAAGCCTCATGACGCCCTTGGCGAGGAGCTGAACGTTTCCGCTCTGAAGGCTCTTGAAGATGTTGATGTCGTTGCAATGCTCATTGACGCTTCTAAACCCATCGGCAGGGGAGACGAATGGGTTGCCGAGCAGGTTCGCCGCGCTCGAGCAAAGAAAATCTGCGTTCTTTCCAAGACCGACATCGCTAATGACGGTCAGATTAGCGCACAGCGTGAGGCTGCAGAGAAGCTTGCCGACTGGGATGCAATGGTTGCCCTCTCGTCTATGAGCGGACGCAATGTCGATGCTTTCATTGAGGAAGTTGAATTCCTTCTTCCCGAGGGTCCGGCATGGTTCCCGCCCGACATGGAAACCGACCAGCCTATGGAGGTTATCGTAGCCGAGTTTATTCGAGAGAAGATCCTCAGAACCTTCCACGATGAAGTTCCCCACGCAATTGGCGTTCGCGTCGATGAGCTTGAGTTCGTCAAGAAAAAGGATCTTGCTCGCATCTATGCCACTATTTACGTAGAGCGAGACAGCCAAAAGGGAATCATCATTGGCAAGAAGGGCGCTTCGATCAAGCAGATTGGCGTTGACGCTCGTCGTGATCTCGAGCACCTGCTTGGCATGCAGGTATTCTTGGATCTTTCCGTGAAGGTAAAGAAGAATTGGCGTCGTGACGCAAATCAGATCCGTCGTTTCGGATATGGTGAAGGAAACTAAGAACCTTCCAGGAGATTTGCAGCATGATATGCCCTCAGTGCCAAACCGAAAATAGATCTAACGCCAAGTTCTGCGATGAATGCGGATGCCTTCTTGTGTCCTCTTCCGCGCAAACTACCGTTATCTCCGGATCACCCGATCCCCGTGCGGCGCTGAAGTCTATTCCCGTGGTTGAAGAAGCAGACGAAGGTTTCGATTTTTCTGAACCTAGCTATGCTGAATCCAGTACCAATACTTCGGGTGGCGTGCAAAATCGAGAGTCTCTCGAGCACGTCGCCCGAGACATGTTTCCCGGCAAATTCGATTCGGGAAAGGTTTCACCGTTTGGTTCTCCCGACAAATCGGCTGACCTTACGGGCCTTGAAAAGCTTGTCGACTCCAGCTATGTTCCGCCCGCATTTTCGGGCCGAGCTGGCGACACCATGGAAATGCCCCCTGTTAAGGCAGAGCATTCTCAGGCGCGTCAATACCGCGCTGAACTAACTCCCAAGGAGCAGAAGCGCCTCGATAGGGAAGCCGCAAAGGCGGAGGGAGCCCATTCCCCCAAGATTTACCTCTTCATATTCCTGTTTGTGGCTCTGGTTGCCGCAGGAATAGCTGCTGGCACTTATTACCTGGAAATCTGGGGTGGCAAAAGCATTCCGGATGTTGTCGGCCAGTCCGAGGAGAACGCCCGCTATACCCTCGAGTCTAGGGGCTTTACCGTCCGTGCCGAGCTTGTTAAGTCCGATGATGTGGACGGAATTGTGCTTTTAACCGATCCGGCATCTGGTTCTCGTGCGCAGGCTGGATCCGAGGTCGTCATGCATATTTCAACAAGCCGAATTGTCCCCAAGGTTGTTGGATTGCTTCAGGAAGAGGCGGAAGTTTTGCTTCGCGCCGAGGGCTTTAACGCCTTCACCTTTGTTCCTGTAAAGTCTACTGACAATGAGGGTCTCGTTCTTTCGATCGACGTCGAACAAGGTGAGCGCGCCCTTTCCAATACGCCCATGACAATCGAGGTCGCCGTTCCTTATACCGTTCCGGCGGTAGAAAGCCTCACCCAGAGCGAGGCAATTGCTCTTCTCGAAGCCGAGGGGTACAAGGTTGTAATCAGACCTCACTACTCCGAGGAGATGAAAGAGGGCATCGCGGTTAGCACCGAGCCTCAAGTCGGCATGGAACTCAAATCTGGCGAGACGGTGACTCTCTACGTTTCGAAATCACGTGCTAGAGAGCTGATTGACCTCACCTGGTCTTACTTAAGCTCCGCGTCCGACTTCAGCATTAACGGATTAAGCTATCAGGTCTCTTCCATCGATTCCATTGAATACACCGGTGAAAATACGGTTACGTACACCATTACCGCACGCTATTACGAGACCCATTATTGGTTCGGTTTCGAAGCCGAAACCCGCTATGGCGATTTTGAGACTCTTACCGGCACCATCACGTGGAGCGATTCCAACGAAATCTCGGGCGCTAATCCGACTATCAAGAGGCTTTAGATCGTGGCGTCGCCCACCTACTCCACGAGAGGAATCGTTCTTCGCAAAACGAAGCTGTCAGAAAGCGACCTCATAATCAGCCTGCTGAATCAAGACGGCTCTTTGCTCAAATGCGTTGCAAAGGGCGCCCGCAAACCCACTAGCCAGTTTGCGTCTCGACTCGAGCTGTATTCTGAGGTCGATCTTCTTTGCGCAAAGGGCCGAAGCCTCGACATTGTCAAAGAGACCCGTCTCATTCAGTCACATGACCGCATCAGGTGTTCTCTCGAGCTCTCCTCGGCTGCTGGCCCCATGGCCGAGCTATTGTCCCGAGTTGCGCAAGAGGGTCTTGAGAATCCCGTCCTCTTCAAAGCTAGCTCTGTGGCTTATTCCGCGTTAAACGAAGCTGAGTTGTCGGCTGCACCTGCTATCTGCGCCGCTCATCTTCTTAAGACCTTGGCATATGCGGGTTTAAGGCCGAGCTTCGAAGCTTGCGTTGGATGCGGATGCGAGATCGACGAAAACGTTGAAAGCTTGCGTTTTAGCTTTAGCGAGGGGGGAGTGGTGTGCGGCGAATGCGCTGCTCATTGCGACTCTCTTTTGCTGGCGAAAGATTCCATTGCGTGGAGTCGCTATTTCTTGCTTGCACGATTTAGTGAAATTCTCGAACTAAGTCCTCCGGTTGCCGTCAGCTTGGATGCGCTGCAGCTTTCCCAGGAACTTATTCGTGCCCATGTTGGATCTAAGCTCAAGTCTCTCGAATTTCTTTTCACTGGAGGCTTCTTTGATTGAGATTTAGCGCTTTACCTGCGAATTCGCTAAATCTCCACTTGCTTGCAGAATCTCAGGAGTTTATTATAGACAGGCTGTGTTTAAGCAGCTGTTCATTCCTAGTGGTTATGCGCCACCCGCTTACTTACTCGGATTGAACGAATATTGTCTGTCTGGCAAAACGCCAGAATCATTGAAAGGTGGAAACATCATGGCAAACAGGCTCAGCGTCAGCAAGGAGCGCGTTGCAGAGATCATCGCCGAGTTCGGTAAGGGCGAGGGCGATTCCGGCAGCGCAGAGGTTCAGGTTGCAATCCTCACCGAGCGTATCCGTAACCTCACCGAGCACCTCAAGGAGCACAAGAAGGACAACCACACCCGTCGTGGCCTTATGATGCTCATCGGTAAGCGTCGTGGCCTCCTGAAGTACATCAAGGAGCGCGACATCGACAACTACCGTGCTCTCATCAAGAAGCTCGGCATCCGCGACAACATCTAGTTTTGCCCGAAGGCCCGCTACGTCGGGCCTTCGCTTCTTAAATCACCCCATTTGGTGCCAAAGAACACTACGTTCTTCGCATAGAGCCGGTCGGAAACGCATGAGGCGGTTCTGCTCGGAGGGCCTCGAAATAGAAGTAACGGGCCCTGAAGAAGCTTGTGTGCAATAGGGCGCACGAGGCAAAGAGAAAGACATATACAACTATGAACAAAATCGTCGAATCCTTTGAGCTGTACGGCAAAGAGTACCGACTCGAGACTGGTGAGCTTGCAAAGCAGACCACTGGCGCTGTTCTCGTCACCTGCGGCGAGACCACCGTTCTCGTCACCGCCGTCGTTTCCAAGCAGGAAAAGGACTACGACTTCTTCCCGCTGACTGTCGACTTCATGGAGAAGATGTACTCCGTGGGCCGCATTCCCGGTGGCTACCTGAAGCGTGAGGCAAAGCCCTCCGACAAGGGTACCCTCACCGCCCGCATGATCGACCGTCCGATCCGCCCTGGTTTCCCGGATGGCTACAAGAACGAGGTTCACATCGTCGCAACCACCCTCGTGTGCGACGGCCAGAACCCGCCTGACACCATCTGCGTTGCTGGCGCTTCCGCTGCCCTTATGGTTGGCGGCGCACCCTTCGAGGGCCCCGCTGCTTGCGTTCGCATTGCTCGCAACGTCGAGACCGGCGAGTTCATCGTCAACCCCACCTATGCTGAGGAAGAGGCTTCTGACCTCGAGCTCACCATCGCAGGTACCGCTGAGTACATCTCCATGGTCGAGGCTGGCGCAAAGGAGATCTCCGAGGAGGACATGCTCGCCGCTATGACCTTCGGCCAGGAGGCAATCGCAGCCTTCTGCGAGAAGCAGGCTGAGTTCCTCGCTAAGGTTAACCCCACTCCGATGGCTTACACCATCCATGCTGCAGATCCCTGCATCGCTGAGCGTATCATCCCGTACTTCGACGCTATGTCCGCCGCTCTTCGCGACGCTGACAAGCTCTCCCGCGTCGAGAAGGTTGCCGCTCTTAAGGATCAGATCAAGGCCGAGGCCTTTGACGAGGACGAGCGCGCTGCATGGGGTTCCGACATTGCTGCTGAGCTCAAGAAGCTCGAGAAGAAGGCAATGCGCAAGATGATCATCGAGACTGGCGAGCGTGCTGACGGTCGTCGTCCTGAGGAGGTTCGTCCGCTCCACATCGTTCCGGGCTACCTGCCCCGCGTCCATGGTTGCGGCCTCTTCCAGCGTGGTCAGACCCAGGTTCTCTCCGTCTGCACCCTCGGTATGCTCAACGAGTGGCAGCGTCTTGACACCATCGATCCCGCTGAGGGCAAGCGCTACATGCATCAGTACAACTTCCCGCCGTACTGCACCGGTGAGGTTGGCCGCATGGGTGCTCCGAAGCGTCGCGAGATCGGCCATGGCGCACTTGCCGAGAAGGCACTGCTCCCGGTTCTTCCTTCCGAGGATGACTTCCCTTATGCAATTCGCGTCGTCTCTGAGGTTCTTGAGTCCAACGGCTCTTCCTCTATGGCTTCCACCTGCGGTTCCACGCTTGCTCTAATGGACGCTGGCGTGCCGATTTCCGCTCCCGTTTCCGGCGTTGCTATGGGCCTCATCAAGGAGGGCGACGACGTCGTCATCCTTACCGACATCCAGGGCGTTGAGGACTTCCTCGGCGACATGGACTTCAAGGTTTGTGGCACCGAGAAGGGCATCACCGCTCTCCAGATGGACAACAAGGCAAAGGGTCTCTCCGTTGAGATTCTCGCTAAGGCTCTGAAGCAGGCTCATGAGGGTCGCGCTCACATCCTTTCCGCTATGCTCGAGACCATTCCTGCACCGCGCGACACCATGCGCGAGACCGCTCCGCGTATCGAGACCATCAAGATTCCGGTCGATAAGATCCGCGACGTGATCGGTAGCGGCGGCAAGGTCGTTCGTGGCATCCAGGAGGAGACTGGCGCTTCCATCGACATTCAGGAAGACGGCACCATTCATGTTGGCGCAACCACCGGCACCGCTATGGAGGCTGCAAAGGCAATGATCCTCGGCATCGTCAAGGAGCCCGAGATTGGCGAGATCTATGACGGCGAAGTCGTCGGCATCAAGGACTTTGGTGCTTTCGTCAAGCTGACGCCTGGCAAGGACGGCCTGCTCCACATCTCCCGCGTTGCCAATGGTCGCGTTGCAAAGGTTGAGGACGTGCTTAACCTCGGCGACGTCGTTAAGGTCACCATCATCGAGATCGACCCGAAGACCGGCAAGATCAGCCTTGACCGCATCGACAAGCCCGAGGCTCCGGCTGGTTCTGCTTCCGCCGAGCCCCGTGAGCGCCGCTCCGACCGCGATGCTCGCCCTGGTCGCAGCAATCGCGAGGGTGATGGCCGCAAGCCGCGTCGTCGCCACGAGTAATCACTCAGCGCTGATTTAACCGCTTTAGCTAGCCTCTTCTCCACCAAACAAAATTGAAGGTGGGGGAGAGGCTTCTTTGTTATAAGCAAGGGCGAGGGAGATGAAGCTCAAATCGTGGTTACAGGACGTATAAACAGGCTCGTAACGCCTTCCGCAGCAACTCTTACCACTGCGCCGAAGAAGCGTAATAGTTGCGAAACGCTCGTGGTAGCATAATCAGAATCAGATAGATACAAATTCGTTCACCAAATGAAGGGTTTCATATGATTCGTGTTGCTGTTATTGGTTGCGCTGGTCGCATGGGAAGCACCGTCGTTTCGGCTGTCTCTGCCGCTGAAGATATGCAGTTGGTTTGCGGCGTCGATCCCTATGGCGCTCAGGCGGATTTCCCGGTATACAGCACTCTTGCTGAAGCGCTCGAAAACGAGCAGTTCGATGTTATGGTTGACTTCACCATGCCGTCCGTCGTTGCTGACAACATCAGGACCGCTCTTCCCGCTGGCGTAAATTGCGTTGTTGGCACCACTGGAATGAGCACCGAGACTCTTGAGGAGCTTGCCGCTCTTGCCCCTGAAGGAACCTGCTTGTTCTATGCGCCCAACTTCACCACGGGCGCTGTCTTGATGATGCAGTTTGCTGAAGCCGCCGCACCGTACTTCCCGGAAGCTGAAGTCATCGAATTCCATCACTGCAACAAGAAGGACGCACCTTCTGGTACCGCAGTCCGTACTGCGCAAATGATCGCTGCTGCAAGAGATTTCACGAGCAGCGCGCCTGGATCTGAAACTGAAATTGAAGGAGCCGAGGGCGCTCGTGGTGCCCTTATCGACGGCGTTCCCGTACATTCCGTTCGTTCCATGGGCTACGTTGCCACCCAGGAAGTAATCTTCGGTAGCATGGGCCAAACGCTTACCATTCGCCACGACTCGTGGGATCGCACTTCCTACATGCCTGGCGTTCTTCTTGGCATCCGCAAAGCACCTGACTGCAGTGGCCTGATCGTTGGTCTTGAAAACTTTATGTCTTAATGAACGCTTTTTAATTCACGTGGCATAATTTAACGAGTTTGTTTTGACGCACTGCGTCTGAAGATACAGTAAGGAGCTCCATATGACGAAAGCACAGCCTCGCTTTGGACGACTGATCCCTGCAATGGTGACGCCTTTCGACGAGAACAAAGATCTTGATCTTAACCGAGCACAAGAGCTCGCTGTTCGCCTTGTTGACGGAGGGTGCGACTCTCTTATCATCAATGGCACCACCGGCGAAAGCCCTACTGTTTTCTATCCTCAGAAAATCGAACTTTTCAAGGCAGTAGTTTCGGCAGTTAACGGCCGCGTTCCCGTTATTGCGAATGTTGGCGATAACTGCACTGCCGATACCGTTGAATTCGCTCGCGAAGTTGAGAAGCTTGGCGTCGACGGTTTCATGTGCGTCGTGCCGTACTACAACAAGCCTCCGCAGGAGGGTATGTATCAGCATTTCCGCACCATTGCGAATGCAGTCGACATGCCTATCATCCTCTACAACATTCCTGGTCGTTGCGTTGTCAACATGACCGCAGAAACCACCCTCCGCCTTGCTCATGACTGCGAAAACATCATTGCCGTCAAAGAGGCATCCGGTAAGTACGACCAGATTCTTGAGATCATCGAAAACTCTCCTGAGGGCTTTGATGTCTACTCTGGCGATGATTCCGCTACCTACGAAATCATGAAGCTTGGCGGTGCAGGCTGCATCTCCACCATTGGCAACGTTTGCCCCGAGCGCATGAAGGAAATCATCGAGCTTTGCGCTGCTGGCGACTTCCAGGCAGCATGGAAGGCCCACAAGGCTCTTCTTCCGCTTATGGACGGCCTTTTTGAGACCTCCAACCCCATCTTGGTCAAGGAGGCACTCAAGCTCGTTGGCTTCCCGGTTGGCGGAGTCCGCCTTCCGCTCGTTGATGCAACTCCTGCCCAGAGCGAGCGCCTTGCATCCATCATGCGTGAAGTCGGTGTCCTGAACTAACCGGCAACCCGCATGTTTCGCAGCCTCAAAACTGCAGACATTAAGTCAATTGTTTAGTCGCGCACACAGGGAATACCCCCTGTGTGCGTTTCCGTGTTAGAACTATAGATAGGAATTACATGTCCCAAAGCAAGAATCCTCGTCAGAGCGATTCCGCAAAGAAGCAAACGAGTGCTTTCAAGCACGTTGAGCTCGAGCGCGAGCGCCCGCACCTTACGCGTAACGGAGGTTCTGGCGAATTCGAGTCGCCTTATCGCAAGCCTCGCCGTCGCAGCGGTTCGCAAAATCAGAAGGATCCCGATGCAAAGCTTCGCATCATCCCCCTTGGTGGTCTTGATGCAATTGGCAAGAATATGACCGTGTTTGAGTGTGGGGGAGACCTCATTCTCGACGATGCGGGCCTCATGTTCCCCGAAGATGGCCATCCTGGCATCGACCTCGTTCTTCCTGACTACACCTACGTCCTCGAAAATGCACACGCACTTCGCGGCATCGTGATCACCCACGGCCACGAAGACCATACTGGTTCTCTGCCTTACCTCTTGAAAGATCTTGATTGCGAGGTGCCCATTTACGCTACCAAGCTCACGCTGGGCCTCATCGAGTGTAAACTTGCAGAGCACAAGGTCAAAAACGCCAAGCTTGTCGAGATCGTACCTGGCCAGCAGATCAAAATGGGCTGTTTTACGGTTGAGTTCTTTGCCGTAAACCACTCCATCCCTGGTGCAGTGGGCGTATTCATCCAGAGCCCCGCAGGCAATGTCCTCCACACTGGTGACTTCAAGCTCGATCAGACGCCTATTGATGGTGTTACCACGGACTTCTCCGCACTCGCTCGTTTCGGCGAAATCGGCGTTGACCTCATGTTGAGCGACTCCACCAATGCGCTCAATCCTGCATTTACTCCTTCCGAGGCTGAAGTCGGCAAAACGCTTAAGCAGATCATTAGCCAGGCAAAAGGCCGCGTTATCATCGCCGCTTTTGCATCGCATATTCATCGCATGCAGCAGATCTGCGATGCTGCTATCGAAAATGGTCGAAAGGTCGTTGTTACGGGTCGCTCCATGATCCAGAACACCGATATCGCGCGCAAGCTCGGCTACCTCAACATCGAGGACTATGACCTCATTGACGCATATGAGCTGAAGGGTGTTCCTCC
>JAFYTB010000123.1 GCA_017559045.1 Eggerthellaceae bacterium
AGCCTTGTGAGACGCGTCGTTAGATTCGCCCTCGACTTCAGTCACACCCACCGCTTCGGAGATAGCCTCCCAGTTAAAAGGTCGTTCGCTCGAAACATATACACGATCGAATGCCGCAGGGCAGGATCCACCGTAAGGCAGCTCGCTCTTGCCTTCAGGGAAATCATTGAACTCACCAACAAGCGCCGCTCGAACATCGTCCAAAATCGGCATCTGCTTGTAAGAACCCGCCGGGTCATCGGCCTTAGGGCTCTTCACCAGGCCGCTCACCAGCAGATACTCGCTCGCTCTCGTGCATGCCACGTAGAACTTGCGCTGAGCCTCCTCTACCTCGGAAAGCCAATCGTATTTGCGGGCAGCACCAGCAAACTCGGCGTAATCCCGCGCCATGGCGGGATCGAGAAGGTAGTCGCACGAGAACTCAGTCGAAAGTCTTTTGATGGCGCTGGGCATCACCTTGCTTGCCTTAGCGGAAATAGCGACGTAGATCTTCTGGTCACGCGTGGTCATGGAGAAAGTGCTCGAGCAACGCTCCCACGGCTCGTAGTTCGCCACAGCCACAATGGGAAACTCCAAACCCTTCGATTTATGCACCGTCATGAGACGCACCGCGTTCTGATCGGCAACCGACAGAGACGCCGGCGCAGACTTCTGCGTTTCCACCATAAGGCGGAAGTCTCGAGCCACGCGCGCAAGGCCGTACCCCGGCTTGCGCTCAAGGTCTTCGATCATGCGAAGCGCTTTGAGCACGTTGGCAGCCACAGGCGTACCCTGAGCGCCCATCTTCTCCAGTCGAGCAAACCAACCGGAGTCGACCAGCATTCCCATAAGCGCACGAGAGGGTGCCTCGTGCTTGGCGCGAGCCCACGCACGCTCGAAAAGCCTGCGAGCAAACGCCAAAGACGCGGAGCCATTCTCTTCTTCAGACGAAAGAATGCCCCAATCGATACCACGCGCAGCAAGATTTCCGTCGCGGTCAACCGTGCCAAGCGCAAGGAAATCGTCCGCCGAAAGATGCAGCATCGGGCTGGCAAGCACCGAGAACAACGCTTCGGAATCACGCGGGTTCGCCAACGCAGTAAGGGCGTAACAAACTACGCGCACTTCCTCGAGGTCAAAGAAACTACGACCGCCACCGATGACGCATTCGAAGCCATACCTGCGCAAAGCCGCCGCGTACACGTCAACGTTGCTGGTCGTTCCCATGAGGACGACCATTTCACTCGGCTGATGGCCGGCCTCTCTCAACTCGGCAAAACGACACGCGATTCCATCGGCCTCAGCCTCAACCGCTCCAGACGCAGACTTGCTGCCGGCATAATCGATAAGCTGAACGTTGATGCGCGGACCTTCGCCCTTGTAGCGACCCGCCGCCCCGCGACGGCACGCCTCGAGTGCAAGGAAGTCATCCCCCCATACGCGAGGGCTTCCACATACATGCTCGACAAAGGCGAGAACGTCGGCATCACTTCGGAAATTTGCTTTGAGCTCGGCAGTTGCCGAAAGGCCACCCGCCTCAACATCGGCCAGCACGCGCTCGCGACGACGATTGAAGACCGAAACGTCCGCTCCGTTGAATCGATAGATGCTCTGCTGAGCATCGCCCACCATGCACATCTTGCCAGAACCGGCCACCAGCTCGATAAGGTCAACCTGCATCTGGTTGGTGTCCTGGAATTCATCGACCATAACCAACTTGAAGCGCTGCTGGAATTGACGCTTGATATCCTCACGAGCATCGAGCAGCTTGAAGGTGCGCTGAAGCAATCCATTGTTATCGAGCGCGCAACGATCGTCGAGCATGCTTTGATACGCAGCCTCAACCTGCCGCGCAAGAGCAATAAGCGTGTGCGCATGGGGACGTGCTATGAGGGCATTCGCATTACGCAATGCGCGGTCGATACGAACCGAAAGATCGGTTGCGACTTCCCTGCCTGCTTCGTCCTTGTTGCCAAATGCATTTGCCGGAATAGTTTCGAGGGCCTCCATGGCCTCCAAGAAATCGGCGAAACCAGCGTTTGCATTAAGCAGATACGACTCAAGGGCGTTGCGACTCCTGTCGCATGCAGCCATGGATTTCTCCAATGTCGCCTGCGATTTCTTGGGATTGCGAACCGTCTCGCCATAAACGAGCGCGCCCTCATATGCATCAAGCAGGTCTCGGGCAATTTGCCCCTCGTTCGGTATGCATTCGCACAGCTTTATCGCATCGAGTCCATCCCTGAAGGAAGCGGCCTTCCCCAGGATAGCCTCGAGCATATCGAGCACCGTCGTCTCGCCAAAGCCCTTTGAGACCACGCCGAACTCCGCAAACAAAGCCTTGCACGCGGCCGCATCGAGCGACCCCCTCCAAGAGGAGGAATCGTCGTCATCTGCCTCCACTGAACGAAGAACGCACTCGATAGCGTCGCGACGCAGCCGCTCCGCCTCAAATTCAGGAAGCACCTCGAAAGCAGGATCAATACCTGCTTCGAAAGCGTATTCGCGCAGGATGCGCGCGCACATGCCGTGGATCGTCGAAATCCACGCAGCATCGACCTTGAGCGCTTCGTCAACCTTGCCCTCTTCGCGCAAGGCGCTCCTTACGCGAGACTTAATTTCAGCAGCGGCCTTCTCCATGAAGGTGATGGCAAGCACTTCATCCACCGATTGAAGAGCCGGTCCGCTTTCGGCGGAAAGGGCGAATGCGATGCGATTTTGCAACGTATACGTTTTTCCTGATCCAGCGCCTGCGGCTATGAACAGTTCACCCTGCAGATGGGTAATGCCCTTGCGCTGAGCCTCGGTAGCATTGCTCAGATCCATCTACTTCCTCCCTGCACACGCCAGAACGGGACAAAAATCGCACGATTTCTCAAAACGCGGCGAAACGCTAATGTCGCCTCGCTGAACGTCCTCGAGGCGCTGTGCAATTGCATCCTCAACCGCATCGAGCAATTCCTCGAAGCAATCGAAATGAGCCTGAGAGACAGCGCTGCGCTCAGCCTTGATGCCCGGAAGGTCAAGCGGTCCCAAAACGGCATCGTCATAGGCTCCGCATATAACAGGGTTGCTTCCAGGACGCTGGGTATGCACATACACAGCAGCCACCGGCTTCAAACCAAGCTCCCTGCGCACCACCTGCGCATACATGAGCGTTTGAAGCTTAGCCGGCAGAACAAAGACCGGGTCATCCTTGCCACACAGATGGTAGGAATCGCCCAGCGAGCTCTTGTAGTCAACAATGACCGCACGACCCTGATCGTCAACATCGATTCGATCGATCGATCCGCACAGAGGCACGCCCGCATACGTAACCGAACCATCGTAGCCAAAGGCGTATTCATGGTGGCGCGGCGTAAAAGCCGTCAGCATTTCGGCATCGCGCTTGATAAAGCCCTCGAGATAGCCAAGCATCCCATCAACCTGACGCTTCTCCGCCTCCGTCAACGCAATGAGGGGGTTATCGCGGAATGCCTTTAAATGCTGGGCCTCACGCACTTGCGCGAACACCTCGCCCAGCAGCTTATTTGCGGCGGTAAGTTCGCTGCGAACAGGCGCCGGCTTCGGCTTGCCGTAGAGAAGCTCATGCTGCTCGTAAAAATTCTTGAGCACCTCATGCACAAAGGTGCCCTTTTCGAGCGCCGAAAAACCTGCATCGATTCGACCCAAGCGAAGACGACGCGAAGCAAACCATTTATGCGGACAGTCGAGATAGTTCTCAATGGCGGAAGCCGAGAACCTTGCAATAGGATCGGTTAGGTAGCTCCTGAATGCGGGCGATACTTCATCTGGGCTAGCAACGTCAATACGATGCAACTCACACGGAGCGCCCTGGGACAGATTTTCCGAGAACAGTTCTTCACCGCGCTTGCCGCAATACTCCTGAGAAGCGAGCGCCGGAACGAGCGAAGTGACCTTATCGAGAGGAGCCGGCTCTACGCGCATCCTTCCATCGGAACCCTCGCACTGCACAGTGCCACGATAGCAGTCGACTACTTCCTCGAACACAACAGCGGGATAGGTTGGCGCAGCGTCAACATCATGCAGAGTACGCACAAGATAAAGACGATTTTTCGCTGCTTGGACAATGCGCAGCATACGCAAACGAGCCTCAAACAAGGAATCATGCCCCTGGGCAAAACCCAGAGATTCGAACAAACCGTCAACCGACGTGAGACGCTCACGCAAGGTCTGATCAGACGCATTAAGATCGCAGGCGAAAACGGCGTCGAACGACGCAGGTGAAAGCAACGCAGCGCCAGCATAAGAGATAACGCTAACCCGAGGCGCGACCTCGGCACCACCAACAAACACCTCGGAACGCGCGCCCACGCGAACTCGCGCACTTTCCAGCAAGACGCGCGCCGCCTCAAACACCTGAGAAGAATCGCCCTTCAGGCGATCAACCTGCTCGAACACGCCCCGAGCGCAGCGAATAGCCGCAAGCTGCTCGGCACGAAACGCCTCGGCCTTCGCAGCGCCCATCATGGTGCGCTTCTCGGCCAAGTCGAAGACCTCGTTGTAAGAACCCTGCTGGATGAGGGAGACAAAAGATGCCGAAAAGGCCGTTTCCGCATCATCGCTGGCCAAATCCTCGGAGCTGCCCTCCCCTTCGATATCAGATTTGATTTTCACTCGATCGACCAGGCGATCCCTGCGCCATCCGGCATCGAGGCTGCGAGCCTCATGCGAGTTCTTCTCAGAAAGAGCGCTCATCACGAAATCGGTTGCCTGGAAGGTATCGAGCGTCTCACCGACAAACACGTCGTACGCATTGAATAGAGCCTGGCCGAAGTCGGTTTCAGCGAAAAGGCGAGAGTATTCAGCCTGAAGCGCCACGCCATGACCCGAAAGACGCGGAGCAAGCTCGATGAACATGCCGTGCGGGTTATTGCATACAACAAGAACGCTTCCCTCTTGTTCGGCTATGGCTTGGCACAGCAGAGCAGCCTGCGCATAGCGACCCGACGGAAGAAGAGATCGAACCGCGCCTCGCGGCTCGATAGCAGCAGAGCCTTCCGCGCCGTAGAGTCGAGCGGCAAGCTGAGCGAGTTCGCAACGCTCGGCTGATCCGACATCCGACAAGGTAGACGCGGAAACCGCCAAGGCATCGTCTTCGTCAGCTACCCGCGAGATAGCACTCACGCCGTCGCAAGACACCACCGTGGTGCCCGCAGCATCGCAAGACGCGTCAATAGCAGTGCCCATGCCCTCAAGACACTTCACCAAAGACTGGTTCACATCGAAGCTAGAGCCCTGTACGGCGCTGGCCACGAAACGAATATCGGCAACACGAGACAGCTCGGCAAAGAATGCCGCCTCCGAAACGGAGAGCGTCGAAAAACCCTCACATACAATGGCAGGCCAAACGACCGAGCCATCCACAGCCAGCAGCCGCATAGCCTCGGCAAGCTCGCAAAGATTAGCCGCTGTCAGCAGATCAAAGTAGACGCGGGCAACCTGCAGCATGCTTTCTTGGGTTTCCGTAAGCTGGGGAACCCCGCGCTCGGACAATCGGGAAGCGTCGCCCTCAGATAGCTGAGAAGCCTCATCGAGCGCACGCACGAAAGCCTCAACACCGGCACCCTGCTTCACCATGACGCAAAGAGCGTCAACACGACCAGCCGAAACGGGGAACAAACCCGTTTTCTCGAGCGCTTCGCGAATAAGGATTTTGCGCTGAACCGCAGAGGTAATGACACGGCCATCGCCATACAGGGCCCAGAGATCTTCCACCCACGAATTGAGCGATTCGACCGTGCAACCGAAGCCCAAAGGAGACTTGCGGAGAGCCAAGGCTTTGCGGCGCTCAACCACGCGCGCGTAATCGGGCAAAAGCCATGCGGTAGCCAAGCCAGACTCCGCCGCACGAAGCAACGACTGTTCGCACGAGCGCTCCGAATCGAAGGAACTCTCGATCACAATGCCCACCGTAGCACCACCTTCGCCTTACCCAAACGGCCCAACTTCAAACAGAATAACGCATGGGACCCCGCTAAGGAGTCCCATGCAAAGTACAGTCAGATATGAGTAGCGCTATTAGCAGTAGAACAGAATGTCGTTGTACGTGGGAACCGGCCAGTACTCGCGAGCGACGACGATCTCCATCTTGTCAACCGCCTCACGCAGCGCAGCCATCACCGGCACGATCTCGTGTGCGTACATATTGGCGCGCTCCTGCTGATCAGCAACGGAGCATGCCGACGTGTGCAGCTCTACCAGTCGCTCGAGGTGGCCATTGATGACCAGAGCACCATTGAGGGCCTTCTTCAGACGAGCCTCCTGATAGCTCAGGTCTGCCTCAGGCAGAACGGCGCGGACATCAGACATATGACGTGCGATCTCGGCGGCAAACTTGTTGATAGCCGGCAGGTAATCGCGACGCACCAGGCGCTTCATGACGCGGCATTCGACGTTCATGACCTTGTTGTACTTCTCGAGCTCAACCTCATAGCGGCTGCGAACCTCGGTCTCGGAAAGCACGCCGAACTGCTCGAACAGATCGATGTTCTTCTGATCAACCATGCACGGCAGGGCATCAGCCGTAGTGCGGTGATTTGCCAGACCGCGGCGCTCGGCCTCGATGGGCCATTCCTCGGAATAGCCGTCGCCGTTGAACACGATGTGCTGATGATCGTGCATAACGTGCCTGATGTGGCGACGAACCGCATCCTCGAACTCACTTGCGTCCACGCCCTCAAGCGCGTCGGCGAATTCCTTCAGGCTCTTTGCAACAGCCGTGTTGATGATCGTGTTGGCATCGGCAAGGTTCATCGAGGAGCCGGGCATGCGGAACTCGAACTTGTTACCAGTAAATGCAAACGGGCTCGTACGGTTACGGTCGCTGGTGTCCTTCATGAAGCTGGGAATCACGTCAACGCCGAGGTCCATGGACTCATGTTCGCAACCCTCATACTCGCAATTAGCCACAAGCGCATCCATGATGCCGCCCAGCTCATCGCCGAGGAACATGGAGACGATCGCCGGAGGAGCCTCGTGAGCGCCAAGGCGATGATCGTTGCCCGCCGAGGCAACCGTCGTACGCAAAAGCTCCTGATAATCGTCAACCGCCTGGATGACGCTGGCCAGGAACACGAGGAATCGCAGATTCTCGGCCGGATTTGCACCCGGATCAAGCAGGTTCTTGCCATCTGCGGAAATAGACCAGTTGTTATGCTTGCCGCTGCCGTTGATGCCAGCAAAGGGCTTCTCATGATGCAGACACACGAGACCATAGTGCGAAGCGAGCAGGCGCATCTTCTCCATGGTAAGCAGGTTCTCATCGATGGCGCGGTTGGCGACCGAGAAGATGGGAGCGAGCTCATGCTGAGCAGGCGCAACCTCGTTGTGCTTCGTGCGTGCGGAAACGCCAAGCTTCCACAACTCGTCATCAAGCTCCTTCATGAACTCGTTGACGGTGGGACGAATAGCGCCGTAGTAGTGGTCCTCCATCTCCTGGCCCTTGCACGGCGCATAGCCGAACAGCGTGCGGCCAGTGAGCACCAGGTCGAGACGACGCTCGAAATCCTTCTCGGAAATCAGGAAGAATTCCTGCTCAGCACCGACCGTCGCAACAACATGACGATGCGGCTCGCCAAAAAGCGCGAGGACGCGATTTGCCTGCTCCTCAATCGCCTTCATGGAGCGCAGAAGCGGGGTCTTCTTATCAAGAGCCTCACCCGTGTAAGAGCAGAAGGCCGTGGGAATGCACAGGACCTCATCCTTGATGAACGCGTAGCTGGTGGGATCCCAGGCCGTGTAGCCGCGAGCCTCAAACGTGGCGCGCAGACCGCCCGAAGGGAAGCTGGAAGCATCGGACTCACCCTTGATCAGCTCCTTGCCGGAGAAGCTCATGATGGCACGACCGTCAGGGCACGGATCGAGGAAGCTGTCATGCTTCTCGGAAGTGATGCCCGTAAGAGGCTGGAACCAATGCGTGAAATGCGTGGCGCCCTTCTCGATAGCCCATTCCTTCATGGCATGCGCGACGATGTTGGCAACCTCAAGGTCCATCGGCTCGCCGTCATTGATGGTCTTCATGAGCTGCTTGTACGTGGTGGAAGGCAAGCGCTCCTGCATAGTGTGCTCGTTGAACACCATCGATCCATAGATATCAGATACTCGTGCCATGAATGGCTCCCTCAAGTTTCGGCCAGCGCGATGCCAGCTAGCGGGTATTAATGCAGATGGTCAACAGTTTAACGCTCCCGATGTGCATATAGAACGGAAACGAATCCCCATCGGACAATGAGCGTGCCGTTTGTGCAGAATCCAGCGAAAGTTGACGGCCAAGAGCCGCCACACGTGGCGCATGTAAACCGGCGGCGTCGCGCGGTAACCCGCCAGGCCGTTGACCATAACTAGACCTAATCCTATATTGGACACAAACCGATAAGCTCAGAAGAAGAAAGCGGAGCCCCATGGCAATCGACCAGCGTGTAATGGAAATCGCGGATAAAGCAGCAGAAGGAACGGCCCCCTCTCGCGAGGACGTACTGCATCTGCTTTCCTTCGACGAATATTCCGTCGAGGCTTCCTACGTATGCGCCATTGCGCGTCAAATGGCCACCAAAGCAGGCAAGGGTCTGGGCCTCATCCACGCCCAAATCGGCGTAGACGCCTACCCCTGCCCCGAGAATTGCCGCTTCTGCACCTTCGCCGCAATCAACTACGACGCCGACAAGGGTTACAGCTTCGACAGCGCACCCGAAGTTCCGCTTGAGCACATCGCAGCCATCGCGAAGACCTTCGACGAAGAAGGCGCCCATCTCATTTCGCTCATGGCAACGGCGGGTCTGCCGTTCGAGCGCTACCTCGAGATGGTGCGCGCAACGCGTGCCGCCGTTTCTCCGGAAATGCTCATCATGGTAAATGCCGCCGACATGACCCTCGAGGAGGCAAAGGCCCTCAAGGATGCCGGCGCCCAGGTCGCCTACCATGCACGTCGCGTTCTGGAAGGCGAGCTCACCGACATCGAGCCCGCGCTGCGCGAGCAGACGATTGCAAACATTCACGAAGTCGGCCTTGCGCTCATGACCGGCGTCGAGCCCCTGTGGGAGGGCATCGACCCCGAGGAACTTGCCGACCGCATCATGGAGATCCCCGCGTTCAAGCCCTACTGCACCGGAGCCTGTACGCTGTCCCCGGCAAAAGACACCGAGATGGAGCACGAGATCCCCTCGTCTACCTCCAAGGTACGCTACGTGGCGGCCATCGTCCGTCTCGTCTGCGGATACGACGTCCCCTTCGGCGGCGTCGGTGGTGCCATCTGGGTTGACGCTGGAGCCGACCCGCGCGGCCGCGGCTACGAGCCCGATCATGCTTACCTGCGCAGCCTCGTGCACCGCGCCCGCCGCACCCTTACCCGCGACGGATGGGATGTCCCCGCACACCTCGATCCCTCTTTCCTCACGAGGTAGACGAGACACTGGTCGGCGCCGTCGTTTTTAAGCGGCAGCACCTCATGCCCCCAGAGAACACCCATCCAAATGAGCCAACCACACTAGCGCCAAGGTACGCACCGCTGGACCCTCCTCGTTCATGGAATCAGCAATGCTTGTCACTTGACATTAGTGGATCACGTCCTATATTTATTGGTCATAGTCCAATAGTTTGAGCGCCATCCGTTTGCGCCAGCCACATAATGACGCGCGGACGATAGCCCTGCGAGAGCAGAGAGGATGAGCATGAAAACCGTTTCCCGCAGAAACTTCATCGCACTGAGCGGTGCCGCAGCCGCTTCCGTCGCCGTAGCCGGCCTCACCGGTTGCTCGAACAACGAAAAGCCCGCAGGTGATCCCAACGCCCTGACCGTCGACGCAAATCTCGCAGAAATGACCTGGGAGCAAATCCTCGAAGAAGCCAAGGGCCAAACCGTCACCTTCCTCGCATGGGGCTCCGGCGGCGCCGACGCCTTCGTGCAGAAGTATTGGGACCAGCTGAAGACCTACGTCGCCGACCAGTACGACATCAAGCTCCAGCTTGTCGAGTACGCACAGGCCGAGTACGAGAAGATCGGTACCGATATCGAAAACGGCGGCAAACCCACCTACGACCTGTTCTGGTTCACGGGCGCCATGTTCGCACCCTTCCGTGCCGCAGATGGCCTGTTCGGTGAAAACTGGATGACTAAGCTCGACAGCTACAAGTACCTCAACCCTGCCGACCCGTTCGTCGCTTTCGACGGCCTCAACAATACTGACAACATGGAATCCCCCTTCCAGGGCTGCCAGCAGATGCTGGTCTATTCGCAGGACAAATGGTCCCGCGACCTGGCCTGGGACGCCTCCGAAGGCGAGGTCAAAGGCCTGTTCCACAACTTCGCCGAGCTCGCCCAGTGGGTGCAGAAGAACCCCGGCAAGTTCAGCTACATGGACCTCACCGGTGCTGGCAATTTCCATGGCATCCTGCTCCTGAAGGCGCTGCTCTCCGAGCTTACTGATGACGGTAACGGCGGTTGGAAGACCGTTTACGACGAGGCCGACGACGCCGCAGCACGTCGCCAGAAGATCCAGGCAAACATCGACGCTTGGTGGGATTGGTCCAACTCCGCCGACTGCACCGAGGAAGCCTTCTACGAGAAGGCAGGCTACGTGTGGGCCTACCTCAACGACATCAAGCCTTACCTGCTGCAGGGCGATAATGGCCCGCTCTACATCGCTACGGCTCCCGAGATGATGCAGTATGTCATCGCCGGCGACCTGGCCTGCACTTTCACCACCTGCACCTCCATCGCTTCTCGCGTCGAGGCAACTCCCGATGCCTACATGGCAAACCCCGGCATCCTCATGATGCAGACCTCCATCGGCTACTGGGATTACAACGTCATCTTCAAGAACTCCCCGTCGAAGGCAGCCGCCATGGTCGTCTCCAACGCCATGCTCGAGCCTGCGCAGCAGCTGCTCGCCTTCGAAACCACTGGCAACGGCTACAACGTCGATGTCACGAAGCTCGATGCCGAGATGCAGGACGAGTTCGCCGCCCTCATCGAGGAAATGGGCGCCCTCTCCCCCAGCGCCGAGGAAGTCGCCACCAACGGCTACGTCGACAAGTTCGGCAAGATCGCTAACTGGATTGCTTCTGGCTGGGATCAGAAGGTCAACCGCGCCTAATCGCTCTCCCTCTGAAAAAGGGACCCTCGCATTGAGTTCGACGGAAGTCAGCTCGATGCGAGGGTCTTTCTTGTTTGGCGCAAGGAATGCGCGCCGCCTTTTTGACAGAGCAAAATGCGCGCCACCTCTCGCTTGGCAGTCCATAATGCCAGCCATCGCTCATCAACCCAGCAACCTCAGGTGCGTTCTGTGAGAAAATAGCGTCTATGAAAGAGAAACTCGCCCTCATAGCATCATTTCTTCCCATCATCGCCTTGATGGCGATCGGCTATGTTGTGCCCATTTTCTCCAACATCGTAAAAAGCATGCAGGGCGCCGAGGGTCAGTTCGTCGGAATCGACAACTACATACAAGTACTGACGTCCTACTACTTCCTTGACTCGCTTGCCTTCACCCTGAAGGTGGCGCTTGTATCGACGGCGCTCGCCATGACTATCGCCGTCGTAGTGGCGCTCGCCCTGAGAGAAACCTTCATGGGAAAGAAGCTCGTCGTCCTGCTGTTCCAGCTGAACATGACCATCCCCCGTATGGCCGCAGCCATGATCCTCATGCTGCTGCTGTCTCAAACCGGCTGGCTTTCGCAGCTGTCGCACTTCTTCGGCCTCACGGAAGGCGCCTCCGACTTTCCCTGGCTTGTCCGCGATAGCGCGGGATGGGGCCTCATCGCAGCTTTCACCTGGAAGTTCTTCCCCTACATCGGCATGTCGGTGCTGGGTATTCTGCAAGGCGCATCGCGTGAATATGAAGATCAAGCAGCCGTGCTCGGCGTCGGCAAGTTCCGTCGCTTCTGGCACGTGACGCTGCCCATGATCATTCCCGCCACCTCCATTGCATCCATCATCGTGTTTGCAAGCGCCTTCGGCGACTACGAGATTCCCGCCATCCTTGGAAGCAGCGATCACCGCATGCTTTCCATCTATACATATATGAAGTACGCCGACCCCATCATGCGCGATCACACTGAGGCCTACGTGCTCATGATCTTCATGTCGCTCACCCTCATGGCGGTCATTCTGGCTTATCGCAAGCTCACCATTGCGGAGGAGAAGCGCTCATGAGTCGCCGAACCCGCACCATTATCATCGCGCTTATGCTTGCGGCGGTCCTTGTACCGCTCATTCCGCTTGTGCTGTGGTCCTTCACAGATATCTGGCCCTTCGACCAACCCCTGCCGAGCTTCTCGCTCAGGTCGTGGGAGGCAACGCTTCGGAACAGCCAGGTTATCGAAGCTCTCATCAATAGCCTCGTCCTCTGCGTCGTCGTCGTAAGCCTATCTCTTGCCATGAGCTTCTTCGCGGCCAAGAACCTGGGTACCCGCCGATTCAAGGGAAGGCGCCTCATTCAGTTCCTTCTGCTCGTTCCTTCGTTCATTCCGCAGATCGCACTCGTTTTCGGCATGCAGCGCGTGTTCTCCCAGATTGGGCTCTACAACAACTATGCGGGCGTCGTTGTGGCGCTGCTCGTTTTCTACGTGCCCTACATGACGCTGCTTCTGTCCGCAGTCTTCGAGGGCTACGACATGGACTATGAGCGCCAAGCGAAAAGCCTCGGTGTCAGCAGCTGGAATATCCTCTGGCATGTGACCTTACCTGCCGTACGAAGCGGCGTCATCGTCTCCTGCATCTTCAACTTCATCGGCGTTTGGGCGGCCTATCTTGTCGTTTCCGCCGTGGCCCACCCCACGTTCAGAACCATGTCACTGCTCGCATTCCCCATGATCAGCAGCGCATCGAACGGCTATGCGGCCACCGCCTGCGTCATCTTCCTTTATATTCTGCCCATTCTGCTCATCCTCATCTTCTTCTCGAAGCTGCTCGTCACCGACACTGATCGGCCTGACACCAACCAAACGGGAGGCATGCTGTGAGTTTCCTCGCACTTGAACACGTTTCCAAAACCTATCAGGGAATGGCGGACCCGGTTGTCGACGACCTCTCGCTCGATGTCGAGAAGGGCGAGATCGTTGTCTTGCTGGGCTCATCCGGTTGCGGAAAGACCACGCTGCTCAAGACCATCGCCGGACTCGAGACTCAGGATGCAGGAACTGTAAGCATCGACGGCGAATGCGTCGACGGCATCAACGCCGAGAAGCGCCCTATCGCCATGGTCTTCCAGAAGGCCCTCCTGTTCCGCAACATGACCGTCGAGCAGAACATCAACTTCGCTCCGCGCGTGAACCGCACTATGGAGAAAGCCGAGATGGCCGCAAAGGTCGAGGAAATGCTCGAGCTCATCGAAATGAAGGGCATGGGCAAGAAGAAGGCGACCGAGCTTTCGGGCGGCCAGGAGCAGCGCGTCTCGCTCGCCCGTGCGCTTATGACCAACCCGAAGATCCTGCTGCTTGACGAACCGTTCAGCGCTCTCGATGCGCAGCTGCGCGTAACCATGCGCCAGCACATCAAGCGCATTAATCAGGCGCTGGGCACCACCATGGTGTTCGTCACGCACGACCAGCAAGAAGCCGTCGAGGTGGCCGATCGCATTGCACTCATGCATGGCGGCCGCATTCTGCAGTATGCGAAGCCCATTGACTTCTACGAGCGCCCCAACTCGCGTGCTGTCGCAGACTTCTTCGGCTGGCGCAACTTCGTTCCGGCCCAGAAGAACGGCGCTTGCATTGAATGTGCCTTGGGCACATTTGATTTCGAAGGCTGCGAGGCGGCCGACGGCTCGGTTGATCTGGCCATTCGTCCCGAAGCGGTTATTTGCGCGAACGACATGAGCAATGCGGCGAGCACGGATCTGCCTTACGAAGGCACTCTACTCGATGTTATGCCGCAAGGCCCCTTCACCCTCTGCCGCGTATCCTGCAAGGGTGTTGAACTCGAGCTCCTCGTGAAGGCAACCGAGGCTCCGACCCTGGGTGATACCTTCTGCTTCGGTCTCAACAAGCGCATGATGTGGCCTGTGGCTTAACGACGAAGGAGAGACAACCATGAACGAGAAGAAGCGCCCTCTGATTGTCAAAATTCTCACGAGCTTCATCGCCATCTGGCTTGCACTCAACTGCACGCAGTGCATCCTGGGCTAACGGCTGGTGTATCGCTTGAGGGGCGGGGGCAAATCCGCTCGTAGCTGCTGTCACATTTTGGTTTCAAAATGTGACAGCAGCTAC
>JAFYTB010000008.1 GCA_017559045.1 Eggerthellaceae bacterium
AGCCGTGAATATCGCTTGGGTTCCAAGATTGTCGCTCTGCCGCGAAAAGTCGGCCTTGTCAAAGACGACGACGCGACCGAAGAGTGAATTCGTTAAATATAGGAGTCCTTCCGCGGGAATAACGTCTGGCGTTTGACGCGGTGGAGTACAATGCAGGCACATTTAAATGACAGTGGCCAATAGAATTTGCCGAGAAGGGATGCAACATGGCTATTCAAGAGGTTGAGTATATTTGGAAGAACGGCGAGCTGGTTCCGTGGCATGAGTGCACCACGCACGTGCTGACCCACTCCCTGCATTATGGCTCCGGCGTGTTCGAGGGCATCCGTTGCTACCACAACGAGGAGACCGGCAAGAGCTACGTCTTCCGCCTGCAGGAGCACATGGAGCGTCTCATCCGCAGCTGCAAGATCGCTCTGATCGACATCGACTACACCGCTGAAGAGCTGTGCGAGGCAACCCTTGAGGTTATCCGTGCCAACAAGCTTCCGGCATGCTACATCCGTCCGCTGGTTTATCGCGGCTATGGCAACATGGGTGTTAACCCGGCTGGCTGCCCGACTGAGGTCATCATCGCTGTTTGGCCGTGGGGTGCTTACCTGGGCGAGGACGCACTTGAGAACGGCGTTGCCGTCGGCGTTTCCTCTTGGCGTCAGCGTTCCGTGAATGCTATTCCGCCGGCTATGAAGTCCACGGCTTCCTACATGAACTCCATCCTCGCTAAGCTCGAGGCTCTCGAGCACGGCTATGCCGAGGCAATCCTCCTCAACGAGGACGGCAAGGTTTGCGAGGGTTCTGGTGAGAACCTGTTCATCGTCCGCAACGGCGTTCTCTCCACGCCGCCGCTGTCTGACGGCGTGCTCGAGGGCATCACTCGCGACAGCGTTCTGTGCATCGCCGAGGATCTCGAGATCCCGGCACTCGAGGAGAGCCTTGTCCGTTCCGACCTGTACGTCGCTGACGAGGTCTTCATGACCGGTTCTGCTGCTGAGCTCACCCCCATCGGCTCCGTCGACGGTCGCGTTGTTGGCAAGCCCGGCGAGATCACCAAGGCTATCCAGGCGAAGTTCTTCGACATCGTCAACGGCCGCGACGAGGCATACCTCGATTGGCTGACCGAGGTGTAAGCCTTTCGCTTAAAGGCGAACCGTGCTGCTGAAGCCGTTAGGCAAAGTGGCATACTCCGAATCCATGAGGCGCCGTCGAGTTTCGACGGCGCTTCTTTGTTATTCTGTACTGCGATTGCACCGACCCGATATTTGCATTGAGGAAGCTCTATGGAAACGCGCATCTATACCTACGACAGCACGCTTCGCGATGGCGAGCAGTGCGAGGGCATCACCCTCTCGCTCGAGGATAAGCTGCGTATTGCCCGTCGTCTCGACGACTTCGGCATCGACTATATCGAGGGCGGTTTCCCCGGGTCCAATCCGAAGGACATTGCATTTTTCGAGCGCATGCGTCAGGCTCCGCTCAAGCATGCCCAGGTGGTTGCCTTCGGTTCGACGCGTCGCAAGGAGACGCCCGTCGCCGAGGATCAGGGCTTGGCGGATTTGGTTGCCTGCGGCGCTCCTGTGGTCGCCATCGTGGGCAAGACCTGGGACGAGCAGGTGACGCGCGCATTGCAGACTACGCTCGACGAGAACCTGCGCATGATTGCGGAGTCGGTCGAGTACCTCAAGGCTGCAGGTCTTCGTGTCGTGTTTGATGCCGAGCATTTCTTCGATGGCTACAAGGCAAACCCTGAGTATGCGATGGCCTGCGTTCGTGCGGCCTCGCTTGCAGGTGCCGATTCGATCGATCTGTGCGAAACGAACGGCGGTGCGCTTCCCTTTGAGGTCGAGGAGATCGTGGCGGCTGTTGTTCGCGAGCTGCCTGATCAGGCCTTGGGCATCCACTGCCACAACGATTCGGGTTGCGCGGTTGCCAATTCGCTCGCCGCAGTGAGGTCGGGTGCTACTCAGGTACAGGGCACCATCAATGGTATTGGTGAGCGCGTAGGCAATACCGACCTCATTACCGTCATTGCCGACCTTGAGCTGAAGATGGGCCGTACGTGTGTAGGCGCTGACAAGCTGCGTGAGTTGACGCGCGTCTCCCACTACGTTGCCGAGATGTGCAACGTGAGCGTGCCGGGAAATCATCCGTACACGGGCTCTTCTGCATTTGCTCACAAGGGCGGTCTTCATGCGAGCGCCATCGCTCGTTTCCGCGAGGCTTATGAGCACGCCGATCCGTCCAGCGTGGGCAACGATACGCGCATGCTGGTGAGCGAGCTTGCTGGCAAGGCATCGCTTATCCAGAAGGCGGCGGCGCTGGGAATCGACCTTACGGTCGAGGGCGTTGACGTTCAGGCAATTCTTGACGACATCAAGGAGCGCGAGGCTGCGGGCTATTCCTATGAGGTTGCCGACGGCTCGCTTGCCCTGCTGCTCAAGCGCAAGCTCGGTCAGTATCGCCCTGCATTCACGCTTGAGAGCTTCCGCGTTATCGTTGACGACTTTGAGAGTTTTGGCGGTGCGGCTCAGGGTGCTATGTCGGAAGCGACTATCAAGCTCCACGTGGGAAGCAAGCGTTTTGTGGCAACGGGCGAGGGCACGGGTCCGGTTGGCGCGCTCGACAGCGCGCTTCGTATGGTGTTGGCCGAATCGTATCCTCAGGTCGCCGGCTTGGAGCTCATCGACTATAAGGTTCGCTTGCTTGACGAAAGCCAGGGAACCGATGCTATTACGCGCGTAATCATCACCACGGCCGACGCCCGCGGAAGTTGGGGCACGGTTGGCGTCTCGGAGAACGTTATCGAGGCTTCGTGGAATGCGCTCGTCGACTCCATCGAGTACGGCCTGCTGCGCTTGGCTGAGTAATCATCGACGCATAGCGAGTGAATGTCGATCGGCGTGTAGCCGAGCGGTTGAGTGCGCCCGGGAGTTGCTGCGAGCTCTGCTGCGTCGGCAAAGATGACCGCTCTCATTTCTTTTCGCCGCTACGGCGAGGTTCGCGTTACAATGTCCTAGCGCACGCTAAAGCACTAAAGTGCCAAAGTGCATAGGAGGGAGTGCTATGAGCGATATCAGGACAAAGGAAGTTGACGATCTTCTGACGGTGCTTGCTGCACTTGACGATGAGGATGCCATCTTCACGCTGCTTGAGGATCTGTTCACCATTCGTGAGATTCGAGAGACCTCGCAGCGTCTTGCTGTGGCAAAGCTTCTTTCCTCGGGCAAATCCTATGCTTCTATCGAGGATGCAACAGGTGCTTCTGCTACCACCATCGCGCGTGTCTCCAAGTGTTTGAGCTACGGAAGCGGCGGCTACAAGCGAGCTCTTGAAGTTCTCAACCAAAACGGGGAGCAGTGTCAGGACGCCTAGCCAAAAGCGGGGGCGGTGTCAGAACACCTAGCCAAAACGAGGCGCAGTGTCAGAAATAATGGGCGAATCGAGTCCGTTCTAGCCAAAAGCGGGGGCAGTGTCATGACACTGCCCCCGCTTTTGGCTAGATTTATCAAAAAATGCGGGCTTGCTGCCTGCTTGATGGTAAGAATGCGGGCTTTGGAAGTGATTTTTAGCCAAAACAGCCACTAGTGTCATGACAGTGGTGGCTGTTTTGGCTAAGGCGAATCGAAAGGCTCCGATTTTCCTGACACTGCGCTCTGTTTTGGCTAGCTGCCCCCGCCCAAGTGCTAGGTAGGCTGGCCGCTCCGCTCGGGTGCTAGGCTGGCCGCTTGTCGGCTTGATGCGGGCTTGCATGGTTTTCTGGCAGCTCTTTGTGCGGGCGCGGCGTTGGTTTTGCCTGGGACTTCCGTTTTGCTTGCTACAGAATCTCGAGGTGGCGCGCGATGTCGAGCAGCAGCTGGCCGCGGGTGCCAATCGGGTAGGTGTTCGTCTCCAGGAAGCGAGGGATATCCTCGCGTGCAAGGACGAAGGGCTCGATGAGCTCGATAGGCTCGGGAGACGCTTCTCCATCGCGCTCGACGTAGGCGATGACGATCTGAACGCTTTCGCCCGACATTCCCATAGAAGAGTAACCAGCCTGAGGAAGAGGCTGAACGGCTGCGTCGCCCAGCTCGGTGCGAACGCGAAAGCCGGTTTCCTCGTGCAGCTCGCGATCGACGCACACGATGAGATCCTCATTGGGTTCAAGCAGGCCGGCGGGGAAGGCGATGGTCCACGAGTTCAGTGGGTAGCGGAATTCCTTGATGAGCAGCACGCTGCCGTCAGGAAGAATGGGTACGACGCATACGGCGTCGGCTGTGCACTTCTCGCCGCGCGCATTTGCTTCGAGTTCGGCTCGGTATGCTTCGGGGTTCTTGCGCGAAACGCTTTCGTAGCGCAGGGTGCTTCCGTCGGGAAGCTGGTAGCAGAGGATGTACTTCTTGATCCACCCATCGTGAACGAGCTCGACATCGATGAGCTGCGGGATGGGACGCTGGGTGCTTGCGTTTTCGATCATGGTGGTCCTCTCTGTCGAAAATCGTGTAGCAACTGGCGGCGTCCGAGACTTACTTCTTGCCGTTTCGCTACGGTGCAAGCTTATCGCAAATCGCACATGAGTGGGTTCGTGTAGAGGACCAGATACGAGAAAAGGCAGCGCGCCGAGGATCAGGCAAGAGGAAAGGCAGCGCCTCGAGGGCCAGACATGAGAAAAGGCAGCTCAGGAGTGGAGGAGGGAGCTGCCTTTTCTGGTGGGTGCCGCCGAGTTATTTCGACACCCTGAGGAGGGAGGAGAGAAAGGAGGAAGGGGGAAGTCCTTTGCTCTGGCTCCAGTGTATGCTCCTCGCGTTGCTTGTTCGCCTGGATGCGTATTTGTTAAACGGGCTGTTGGCTTGTCTGTACCGTCCTGTTATTTGAGCAGGACGGCCAATTCGTCTTACAAACATTTGACTGATTCGTTACGGAAGCGTTGCGAACGCCTTACCGCTCCTTGATAGCGGCCCTTCATCATGTTGCAACGTCGTCAGGACGCCGAGTCCGAGGCGACGCCAGCCTAAATCTTGATTGAAAGGGAAACTCAGATATGAAGAAACGCATCGTATCCGTTGCACTTTGCGCCATGATGGCGCTGAGCCTGCTTTGCTTCGCAGGTTGCTCCGGCTCCGAAGGCGAGAAGGCAAACGAAGGTGGCGCCGCAGCAGTCACGGGCTCCGTCTCCACCGATGGCTCCACCTCCATGGAAAAGGTCATCGGAAGCCTCGGCGAGGCATTCCAGATGGAGAACGACGGAATCACTTTCACCTATAACCCCACTGGCTCCGGCGCGGGCGTCCAGGCTGCCCAGGAGGAGCGTTGCGACATCGGCCTGTCCAGCCGCGACCTTAAGGCCGAGGAGCTCGAGGCCGGCCTCGAGGCGACCGTCCTTGCCTACGACGGCATCGCCTTGGTCGTGAACCCCGCTAACGGCGTATCCGATCTGACGCTCGAGCAGATCGCCGCTGTCTTCACCGGCGAGATCACCAACTGGAGCGAGCTTGGCGGCGAGGACGGCGAGATCGTGCTCATCGGCCGCGAGGCCGGCTCCGGCACCCGCGACGGCTTCGAGTCCATCACCGACACCGAGGCCGCATGTAAGTACCGCCAGGAGCTGACCTCCACCGGCGATGTCATCGCAACGGTTGCTCAGAACCCCAACGCCATCGGCTACGCATCCCTAGCCTCCGTCGGCGACACCGTGAAGGTCCTCAC
>JAFYTB010000124.1 GCA_017559045.1 Eggerthellaceae bacterium
CGCCAACTCCGTCCCCCATCTGACACACCCAGCTCCGCCTCCCCAACGACAAAAAATCCCCCAGCATTTGTGCTGGGGGATTTTTTTACCTCGTTGAGTTTAGATCGCTAGGATCAAAACCTTAGGCCTTCGGCTTGATGTTGTAGAAAGCCTTCATGCCAGCGTACTTAGCCTGGCTGTCAAGCTGCTCCTCGATACGCAGCAGCTGGTTGTACTTCGCCACACGGTCGCTACGACACGGAGCGCCAGTCTTGATCTGGCCGGTATTGCAAGCAACGGAGAGGTCGGCAATGGTGACGTCCTCGGTCTCGCCGGAACGATGGCTCATGACGCATGCGTAGCCAGCCTGCTTTGCCATCTCGATTGCCTCGAGCGTCTCGGTAAGGCTGCCGATCTGGTTAACCTTGATGAGGATGGCGTTTGCGCAGCCAAGCTCAATACCCTTGGCGAGACGCTTGGAGTTGGTGACGAACAGGTCGTCGCCAACCAGCTGAACACGGTCGCCGATGCGCTCGGTGAGCATCTTCCAGCCGTCCCAGTCCTCTTCAGCCATGCCGTCCTCGATGGAGATGATGGGGTACTTGTCAACCAGCTTCTCCCAGTAATCGACCATCTCGGCGCTGGTGTACTCAACACCCTCGCCTGCCAGCACATACTTGCCAGTCTCGGCGTTGTAGTACTCGGTAGAAGCCGGGTCCATAGCAAACATGATGTCGACGCCGGGCTTGTAGCCAGCAGCCTCGCAAGCGCGAACGATGTACTCGAGCGGCTCGTCGTTGGTCTTGAAGTTCGGTGCGAAACCGCCCTCGTCGCCCACGCCACCAGCAAGGCCGTCAGCGTTCAGAACCTTCTTCAGGGTGTGATAGATCTCTGCGCACCAGCGAAGAGCCTCGGCGAAGCTCTCAGCACCAACCGGCATGATCATGAACTCCTGGAAGTCAACGTTGTTGTCGGCATGTGCGCCACCGTTGAGGATGTTCATCATGGGAGTGGGCAGCAGGTGAGCATTCACGCCGCCAACGTACTTGTAAAGCGGCAGACCAGCGGACTCTGCGGCAGCCTTGGCGACAGCAAGGGAAGCACCCAGAATGGCGTTAGCGCCCAGTGCACCCTTATTCTCGGTTCCATCGGCTTCGATCATAGCCATATCGACCATGCGCTGATCGTCTGCCTCAAGACCCAGCAGAGCGTCGCAAATCTCGCCATTCACATTGGCGACGGCATCCTGAGTACCCTTGCCCAGGTAGCGATTCTTATCGCAGTCGCGAAGCTCAACAGCCTCAAACGCACCCGTCGAAGCACCCGAGGGGACAGCGGCACGACCGAAGGAGCCGTCGTCGAGCACAACCTCAACCTCAACCGTGGGGTTACCGCGGGAGTCCAGGATCTCACGTCCGTACACATCGATGATGACGCTCATGTATGCCTCCTCAAGCATAGTTAGTTCGAAGCTAAACGGCTGCACTGACGCAGTGCCGTTTCCCATATGAGCCCATCATAGCACCTCGTTTCCCCACAAAAGTGAAACCCCGAAAAGAGGGCGCAAGGAAACGACGAGGAAACCTACCGCAAAAGAAAATTCGCAGACCAACTGCATTCAAACCGAAACACAAGAAGAGGCCGAAAGTGATCTGCCAAACGAGGCAAATCCTTCCGACCCCTTTTCTTAATCGATTTCCAGCCGCCGCTTATTACGGCGAGTCCAAAGCTACATGAACATAAGGAACAGGTGGGTGAAGGCAAACGCCAGCAAGCCACAACCCGGGAAAGTGAGAACCCAGGTGAGAACCATGTGTCCTGCCAGGTTCCATTTCACATTGCGCAAGCGCTTCTCTGCGCCAACGCCCATGATGGCCGTGGTATTGGTATGCGTGGTGGAGACCGGCATACCAGTGAACGTTGCCAGACCGATGCAGAAGCAAGAAGACAGGCAAGCTGCAAAGCCCTGCCAGCTCTCCATGTTCACCATGTCAACGCCAACAGACTTGATGATCTTCTTACCACCCAGAGCGGTACCGAGAGCCATCGTAAACGACACGAGAATGATCATCCACAGCGGGAAGGAAGCATCACCTTCGCCAGAGCCGTAAATGCCGATCATAACGCCGAGCATGAGCATGGAAAGGAACTTCTGGCCGTCCTGAGCGCCATGGAGAAGGGCAACGCCAGCACCACCGAGGATCTGCAGGCGACGGAAGTTCTTCGTGGCCCTCATGCGGTTAAGCCCTCCGCATGTCAACCTGATTATGCGAGTGAAAATATAGCCGCAACCAAAGCCCAGGCCAGTAGAAATGACCAGACCATAAACGACCTTCATCCACTCATGCGGATTCACGCCAGCGAGACCACCCTGCAACGCAATGGCGGCACCAGTAATGCCCGCAATAAGCGAATGGCTCTGCGAAGTGGGAATGCCGAAATACCACGCCGTTGCACCCCAAACGATGATGGCGATCATTGCAGCAGCCAATGCGACGAGGGCAGCATGGTAATCGCCGCCGAAGTCGACCATCTTGAAGATGGTCTTCGCAACCGCGGAGGAGACCATCGTGATAGCGAAAAGACCGACAAAGTTGCAAATTGCAGCCATGATAACAGCCGGACCGGGCTTCATAGCCTTGGTTCCAACCACCGTTGCAATGGCGTTCGGGGCATCCGTTGCGCCATTAACAAAGGTTCCACCCAAGCAGAGGATGACGATCAAGCCCAAGATGGGATCGTTCACAAGAGACTGCAAGAATGTTCCGAAATCGAGATCCATCGATTCTCCCTTTTCAATACGCGCCCACCGAAGCGACGCGCGCGTTCAAACTCGACCCAAATTAGGTCATACCGTTGAAATTATAATCCGACTATCCTCGCGAATAGACGAGAGTCGGCGCGAAGGGCATTATTTCAAAAAGGAGCAACGCGTCATGAGCAACACCAACCAGAGCAGCCAGGAACTCAAGGGCACCCTTGCCGGACTGCTGTGCTATGTAATCTGGGGTCTTGCACCTCTTTATTGGAAGCTCCTCGATAACGTTAACTCTTTCGAGGTCATCGGACAGCGCATCATCTGGTGCTTCGTTCTTATGGTCATCATCTGTGCGGTAATGCGCATTAACTTCCTCGAGCTTCTACGAGATAAACGCGCCGTCTCATTCTTGCTCCCCGCAGCCGTGCTCATCAGCATCAACTGGGGAGTCTACATTTACGCCGTCGATACCGAGCGCGTCGTGCATACTGCCATGGGCTATTACTGCAACCCGCTCTTCTCGATTCTCTTCGGCGTGCTCTTCTTTAAAGAACGGCTCACTACCATTCAGAAGATCGCTGTGGGACTTTGCCTTATCGGCGTGATCTACTTCCTCTTCGACTACGGCGAGCTGCCCTGGATATCGCTTGTTCTTGCTATTTCCTTCGGCGCATACGGCGCCGTCAAGAAGAAGGGCGGCTACCCCGCCGTACCGGCACTTGCCGTAGAGAGCGCTCTTGCACTCCCCCTTGCGTTTGGCGTTGCCATTGCCGCTGCATACATCACGGGCTCGCATGCCTTCCTCGGGGATACGCACACCGTTGATGGGTGGATCTTGACCCTGCTCGTCATTGGCGCCGGCCCCATCACGGCGATTCCGCTCGTCCTGTTCGCGAAGGCAGCAAACTCAATCCCTCTTTCGCTGCTCGGCTTCATTCAATATGTAAGTCCCACTATCGCTTTGCTTCTTGGCGTGTTTGCGTTCGGAGAACCGTTTACCTCTGCGCACGCTGTATGCTTCGGATGCATTTGGGCAGGTCTGGCGCTCGTCAGCTTTGGGACGCTGCGAGGCAGCAAGAAGACGGCGCAGCCGACGCTCGAAGATGAACAGCACGCCTAGGGCAAAATGCCCAACTCCAGCAACTCGAGTCAGAGATTCGAGCTAGACAACTAAAGAAGAGCGGCCGCCGCAACTGCAACCAGCAGTCCAGCAACTAGAACCATGCAAGAACTCTGATCAAACTTTCTTGCATTAAGAGAGGTGCGCGAATCCGATGCGCCATAGCAACGCGCGTCCATGGCAACAGCAAGCGCCTCGGCTCTACGGAACAAACCGACAATAAGCGGCATAAGCACGGCAATCCAGGCCTCAACTCGCTCAATCAGGCTACCTTCATCGCTCAAGCCACCACGCGACCATTGAGCAGCGCGAATATGAGCGAACTCCTCACCCATAATAGGAATAAACCTGATGGCAATGGAAATCATGACGGCGGCATCGTCGACCGATATTCCCAGCTTTGAAAGAGGGCTCATAAACCAACGCACAGCGTTTGTCAGCTCAACGGCATTAGCCGTAAACGCAAGAACGAGGCATACCCAGACGATCAGCACAATACGTGCGGCAAAGAAACAGCCTCGATTAAACCCTTCAGGCGAAAAGCAAAGCGGACCAACGAGCTCGACCAATTCGCCCTGCACAAGCCCCGCTCCCTGCGTTGCCGAAACAAACACGAGCGAGCTCGACAGAAGCATGAATCCAACCAACACGTACACCGGAATGGAAGGCAGCAATACCCTCTTTGCATCGATGCGAGCCGATGCAAAAACTCTCAGAAAAATTATGAACGCCAATGCGAGACCCACCCATGTTTCCACCAAAAACAGCATGACAACATAGGCAAGAAACAAAACGATCCTCACGCGCATATCAACGCGAGCGAGGGGCGTTTCGAAAGCGGAATATGTCTCAAATGCAATCACAAGCAAGCAGTATAAGTCAATCAATACGAAGTGTCCTTTGCTAGAATTTTTCCAACGTTGTTGATAGGGGGAACAATGGGCGATACCGCAGCATCCGATAAGCACGCATTGACGAAGCTCGTGAAGATGAAGGCGCTCGAGCTGGGTTTCGCCAAGGTAGGCATCACCTCGGCGGACGACTTTCCTGACCATGCTGCAGAATTGATGCAGCGTGAGGATTACCAAGCTCGCTGGTGCGGCCCTAAGGGAACGAACTCTCTTCTGGCTGGATGCTATCCCCGTGACCTCTTCCCTGAGGGAAAGAGCATCATCTGCCTGCTGCATGCCTACAACGACATCGATTTCCCCGAGAAGCTCAGTAAGCACGTAGGCCGTGTGTACCAGAACCGCAGCTACGTTCCTACTCAGGAGCAGCTGGCGGGCAGGCGACTGCAAGCCTTCAAGGATTTCTTGAGCAATTCAGGTGTGAATATCTACGAAGGTCCCGAGGAGCTGCCCGCAAGGGCTGCCTGCTTCCGCGCAGGCATAGTCTCATGGGGACGGAACAACTTCGCACGCACCGAGGAAAACGGAAGCTTCATCACGCTTTACGTTCTGCTGGTTGACGCCGACCTCGATATCGACGAGCCCGGCCGCCCCGATGCTGAAAAGGGGAAGTGCCCCGATGGCTGCCGTATCTGCATCGACGCTTGCCCCACCCAGGCCATGCAGGAGTCGGGGCGTCTCGAATGGACCAAGTGTGTGCTATTCAACAACCTGCGTGGATGCGCCAACATCGACTTGCGCGAGAAGGTTGGTGAGCGTATTCACGGATGCGACGTATGCCAGATGGTCTGCCCCCGCAATGCGAAAGCCCTTGCAGCACCGAAACGTAAGGACGCCTTCCTGGAGGTTCTGACTGAAGAGTTCGATCTTGAGAAGATCCTTGTCCTCGATGACGCTTATTACGAGACCATCGTGAAGCCCATCATGTACAACTACATCCGCGATTTTGAGATCTTCCGACGCAACGCCGCCGTTGCCTTGGGCAATTCGGGCGATGCTAGCCACCTTCCTGCGCTAACGCGCGCGCTTGAGCTTTCCGAAGACGAGACAACCCGCGAAACCATCGCCTGGGCAATCGAGAAACTCTCGCGCTAAGGGGCGCCGGCTCGCAAGAGCATTGGAATCGCAAGATTGCTGAGACTGCAAATGTGGCAGAAACCACTTAGCCGGTTTGGCTAGGCAGTCTGCTGCACCACGGGTGACAAATGGGCTCATAACCACTGTTGCATTCTGCTAAGCCTCCGTCCCTCAGGTGTCACACCCTTACTCCATCCAGGAATAGACGATATGAGCAGGACATAAAAAAATTGGAAGCCCCTCCTGCATGCTTCTTCGTGGATTAGGCCGACAATGTGAGTGTCTAATTCAACCGTGGCGGCCACGCCACATTCATGGAAGGGGCTTACCATGCTGAATGCTAC
>JAFYTB010000125.1 GCA_017559045.1 Eggerthellaceae bacterium
GCTTACCAACCACAATGGCTACACGCTTTCCACAGGCGTTCTTTCCTCCGAAATGCATGCAGGAATCGCCAGCATTCCGCTTAACATCGAAGCGTCCATGCAGGTTGGCTACATCATGCATAACGAAAGAAAGCCCAGCGCGCTGCTTCTCAGCTTTATCGAACAGCTGCGCGAGGGAATCAAGGGGAATGCAACGGTGGCCGAATACCTCGACGCTTAATCACACACAAGAAAAGGATCCGCTCGGGCCCTTTTCTTTAGGCGACACCTTCGTCGGCTTTTATCGCCCGACTGAGTCTACCTACTCCCAAGCCCAAGCAAGCATCGCTAGATAAAAAGCGACCCCGGTTTATACCGAGGTCGCTTCATAAGATCGCTCAAATATTTGCTTAGATCTGCTTGAGGAGCTCCATGACAAAATCAGCGTTTCGCATCAGCGTCTCTTCGTCGACATTCTCGACAACATCCTCAGCCTGGCCGAAGTATGCCGGCGCACCATCAATTGCACCAACCAGATGAAGTGCCTGATAACCCTTCCTCATCGCATAGGAGGAAGTGGTCTCACGGCCATCGATCGCCACGCGTGCAAGGGGCATGCCAAGCTCGTCGGAAGCCTTAGCAGCATAGCGCCTCATGCGGGAAGTGCTCGAGAAGCTCTTGAGGAAGCCCTCCCTCTCGACAACGGCGAGATCGCCGGCGCCAAGACCCTCGAGCTCGATCATGACAGCACCCCTCAGGTCGGATGCATGCTCGGTGAGGAATGCCTCCATACCGCCGTTGCCAGCAAGCTCGGAACCCAAAGCGACGAACCAAACCTCAACGTCAATCTCCGGGTGGCGGAAGTGGTAGACGCTCTCTTCGGCTACGTGGCCATCGAGAGGAGCGTCAGGCACGACCTCTGCTGCACCAGAACGCGTGGAGACGCGACCCAGCTGCTCGCGAGAAGCGGCACCGCCTTCCCATCTACGGGAACGACGCTTCGAAGAGAAGCCGTCCTCGTCATCCGTGAAGGCAGCATCAATCTCTCCACCGTAGCCTCGATAGGAACGGTCCTCGAAGCCTGCCTCATCGTCCTGGCGGAAGCTCTCCCAGCCACCACGCGCAGCGCCTGCGGAACGTGCGTCGAAGTCGCTATCGACATCAAGCCACTCCTGCGGCGTGGAGCGCTCTTCCCTCACGCTCCTGCGCTCATTGGTCTTAGAGAAGCGACTAAGGAAGCCCTGTACACGAGACTTCGGCACAGCGGAATAACCCTCACTGGCCAAATCGCGCGAACGTGCGCCCTTCTTCGCTGCGGGTGCCTCGGGAACAACCTCTTCGGAAACCTCGTCAGCAGCAAGGTCGTAAGGCATAAACGCTTGGGTGGAACCCAGATCCTCAGGCTCCTCAACAGCAACCGGCTCACTCTGAACCGCAGGGATAGCCATTGCTCGGGTAGCGCGAGTCTTCTTCTCGGCAGGAGCAGCAGGGGTCGGAACCTCGACGTCGAAACCAGAAAGGTCAGCGCCCTTGTCCTCCGCCTCAACTGCGGGCTGCTTAGCACGCTCGCCAGCAAGACCACCGATGGAAGGGAGCTTAGAGCGAAGTCCGCGAATTGCACCAGTCTTGCCGACGGCAGGCTCAGCAGCTGCCTCCGCCCCATCGCCAGTCTGCGTAGCGTCAGCCACAGGTGCCTTACCGATATTGGGAAGAGCGATCGTGCGCTTCTTCCTTGCAGCGGGCACCTCGGAGACCTCATCGCTCGTAGCAACGGCCTCCACCACCGGCGCTGCCGGGGTTTCGGCGGGTTCCGCAACCGTCGGGATGCTCATGCCGGCACGCTTGGGACGCTCAACCGGACGAGCGGGCTTCAAACCCGTGGCAGCTGCGGCAATTGCCTCAACTGCTGCAGCCGGGGCTGCCTCAGCCGCAACCGCACCAGCAACGGCAGCTGCTCCAGCTGCCTCAGCCGCGGTAGCTGCGGTCGCCTGTGCACCTTCAACTACAGGGTTTGCGCTGAAGCTCGGGGCGCGGTGACCCATGATGCTTTCGCGCATCTTCTGAATACGAGCCTCAGTATCGTCAGCCACGGGCTGAATCTCATCCTGCTCACGAGAGGCGCTCACCTGAGCTGCTGCATCGAGCGCGTCAGCATAGCGAGAGCGATAGACGGCGGGATCGGCACCCGCATCGGTCTTCCTTGCCTTCTCCTGTGCACGACGGAACCAATCGGGCTTGTCGCTCATGGGATCAGCCGAAACGGCAGCCACAGAGGGCGTCTCAGGAGCTTCGATCGAAGCGGGGATCTTAGCAGAATCATCAACAGCAGACGCAGACTCAAAGGCCTCGGCTTCAAGAGCAGTCTCCTCCTGCTCCTCGTATCCGGAAGCGACGGCGACAGCGGACGATTCCTCCTCGAACTCAATATTGATGGAAGCGCTCACAGGCTTGCCCGTCAGCGCTGCAACGGCAGCCTTAGCGGCAACAAGACGCGCCTCGGGAGATTCATCCAGGAACGCAGGAGCCTCTACCGCGGGAATCGGCTCCACTTCGTATACCAGCTCGGCCTCCTCGGGGATAAGACCCGCATCTTCAACCGCCTTGGCACCATGAACCTCACGAACGCGGGAAGCTTCCTCTCCCTCGCGCGAAGCGGAATAGGAAACCTCGGAACCGATACGACGAGCGACCTCGAGCAGAACAGCAACACCGGAAGCATTGCAGTTCGCAGCATCGTTATAAGCGGCGGCCCTGTTAAGCATGACACCCATCAAGGAGGTTGCTGCGCAAAGCATGGCGAGCACCGTAATCACATTCACCACGAGAAGGGCAGCACCGCCAAATGCAACAAAGGTGCGGACGAGCATGATGACGGGAATGGCAATCATTCCACCGATGGAAACCCATTTGAAAATCGGCGCATTGACAGCCATGGCCTGAAGAAGCTTACCCTGGGCCTTGCCGCTGTCATAATGCGCAACGAGAACGACTTTACGTCGGCGAGCCGACGCGCCCTCCACCGCTTCGGGAACATACTTCGAGACGACGTTCTGGCTTACGCCATTACCAGTCAAGCGAGAAAGCTTGATCTTACCCAAGCCCTCGGCGGCAAACAGAGCCGCACAGATCAAAGCAACGACCAGCGCAGGAACGACCATGGCTTGAACGAACATAGCAAGGATCGCGAAAACGAGGGGCACGGCAACGAGAACCGCGCGCGGAAGATCGCCATCCGGAGTGTTGTTAAAGTCCTCTATAAATGCAGGGAGACCGGAGCTCTTCTGGATCTGCTCCGTAATATACAACGCGGCCTGCTGCTCCTCTTCGGTACCGGCGGGACGCGGACCGATGGTCTGAGCCAGATACTCAACGTTCTCTATAGGCTTGGCCATGAAATGCCTTTCTAGTTTTGCTACTTTGCGCCACTGGGCACAATCGCTACAAGTATCGTTCTACTTTTTTCATTTATCAACAAAACCACTCGCAATTCCTCACAAAAGTCAAGGTAAATCGCGTGCTGATCTGCTTACCGCGGGTTTTTAGGTGACCACTAGCCTTTGTTTGCCAGATAAGCTCTCAAAGACTCGTCGGAAGTACTCGCACGAGCACGATCATCCAGATACCGCTCCAATTCTGCATCGATAATGGGGTCCACCGTCGCAACCACCATACTCACCGGATCAGAGCCGATCTCCTTGGCGAGTGCAGCAGCCTGAGCGTCGAGTTCGTTGTACTTATCGTTCTCGGCAGCCGCCTTCTCCTTGTTTCGATCGAGGTAAGCCTGGTCCGAAAGAAGTGCGTGGTTGGCGGATTGCGTACGCAGATCCACGTACTCGAGATACTTGGAGAAATCAACTTCCGATAATTCCGATTCCGCCGACTTGAAATGAGAAGCCGACGTCGCTAGCAAACCGAGCGCCTCGTTGGTCTTCTCCATCGAAGCCGTAACTGTTTCTTTAGAAGTATTGGATGCAAGTTCGGCGGCCTCACGCAGCAGGGTATCTGCGCCTAAGAGATTGATCCACGCATTCTCTGCATGCTCAAGAGCATTGCCCGAAGAACGCATCTGCTCAAGGACAACGATGCCCGAATCGATCATAGAAAGCCTTGCTTCAGCGGCAACCTGAGCCTGCACGGCAGCTTCTTGATCATAAGGATCATCCAGGCTGTCATACAACGCAGCTGCCCCCTCGATCACTGAAGCCAGCGCAGCTTTCGATTCCTCAAGATCAGCCATCAGCTCATGGTAGTCATCATCAAAATCGGCTGAGGTGTTCTCCCATCCATCATTAATGCATGCAACAATGAGCTCGTCGAGGGCAAGCACCGCCTCGTCAGCCTTCTCAATCACCTTGATTTGAGAAACAAGCTGACCGCGAATGTCTTGCTGGAGCTTTATAGACTTGTACACAGTCGTGCCGACAAGACCGACCGCCACAAGACAGACAACCGTCAGTAAAACAGCGAGAGAGGCCTTACGGCGCATTCTTGCCGCCTTCTTGCGAGCCACTTCCTCACGAGGAGCCATCCAGTCGGTCGAGTACGACTTCTCCCCTGCTGACGACGCACCACCAAGAGGGGAAGCAGACGACACTTGCGTTGTCGCAGCGGAAGACGAGGCTTCAGCAACAGACGTCACCCCCGATGCCGCTCCCGTCGTCGATGTAACGCTACCAGCAATCAGCGAAGGCGTTGCGGTTCCCTCTGTTGACACAAATTCACCCGACGAGAGCATGAGTCCCTGCTCCTTCGTCGGCGTTGCCGGAGGCTTCTTCCTAAAGGCAAATGTGAAAATCGGAATAATGCCAAGCGCCGAAGGCTTCCCGGAAGACGACTTGCCCTTGTTCTCGTCAAGAGACTGCTTCGCAGCGTCGAGGACACTGAAAGACAGCTCGTTCGACGTTCCGTGCGTGTTCTTCTTGATATGAGCCGCACGCGCTAACCTGTTTTCCTTTTTCTTCACATTCCCTCCTTCCGTTCTACCTCGCCTTTTAGATATTCCTTGTTACAAGCGCTTTCACAGTCTAGGCTCAGACCTAGACCCCTTCACACAAGGGTCTCGCAGCTACTGCGCGCCCCTTATTCTCTCGGCGATTTCTCGCGCGGAAAGAATCTGTATGTTTTTGCTTGGCATCGCATTCAAGAATGCCTTGCCGTAGCTTTTCGTGAGCAGGCGCTTGTCAGCCAAGACAAGCACTCCCCTGTCATCTGCACGGCGAATCAAGCGACCCGCAGCCTGCTTAGTATCCAGAATCGCAGCAGGAAGAACGTAGCGCTTCCACGCGTAGTCGTCGCGCTCTCCGCGTTCGCACGAAAGAGGATCAGTCGGCTTCGCAAAGGGAAGCTTGGGGATAACGACACCGCGCAGAGTTGCACCCGGCGCATCAAAACCCTCCCAGAAGCTTCTCAAAGCAAACAGCGACAAGTGCTCATCTTTGAGGAAGTCATCTCGCAGGCCCTTAACCGATACACCCCACTTTTGGCAGACAAGGCGGAGATCGTGCTCCTTGAGAACGGGATTCACCGCCTCAAAGCACTTTTCCATTTCCTTCCTGTTGGTAAACAGGGTCAGCATGGATCCGTCCTGCGCCACATGGATATCCGAGAGAAGACTTTGCAGCTCGCTCAAGTACTGCGGATCATTCGGCTCCGGCATATCCTTAACGACGTAAATCGTCATCTGGTTATCGAAGTCATAGCTCGACGCAAGAGCAAGCGAACGGGACCTCGTCCTTCCGCCGCGATTCAGACCCATAGAATCTTCGAACGCTGCAAAGGAGCTGCCCACAGCCAAGGTGGCCGAAGCGTACACAACCGATTTCGTGTTCGCGTAGAAGGATTCCTCAAGCCTATCTCCCACATTGAAGAGCGCCGCTTCCAGCTTATCTACCGGACGGTCGCCCCTCTTGCTGAGCGTCGTCGAATACACATAGCCGTCGCTAGGCGCAAACAGGATGACCTCGGCGGCATGGATTAGATCCTTCAGCTCCATGGCCATAGATGCAATTTCGCGCTGCACCACAGCTGCGTTGTTGAAGTCTTCGAGATACGCAACGAGGTTCTGGCACGAAGTGACGAGCTTCTCAGCTTCGTCAGTCATGATCCGGCCGTATCCCTTGAGTGCATTGAACTCTGCGGAAGAACGAACGGTGCCGTTAATCCAAAGCTCGACGCTTTCGTATCCCTTGCTCTTCTTGCTCGGATCGAACTTGAGAAGCCCGCGCATACTCTCGCAGAAGTCGTTCGCAGCGGCGGTAAAGGCTGCACCCCTCTCCTTAGCCTTAGTGGTCAAGGAGAACATAAGCGTTGCAGAACCCTCGTCATTCGGAGAGATCGTACGTTCCACCCTGGTGAAAACATTACGAGCAGATTCAGTCGATGAAGCTCTCTGAGCGAGATTCTTGATCTCCTCAGCTACCAACTCGAGGGAGAAAGCCCTGCGAGCCTCGTTTTCGGCACCATGGGCCTCGTCAACCACCCAATAACGAACAGGCGGGAGCAGGCAATTATCTGCAGCCATATCGCAGAACAGCAGGCTATGGTTCGTCACCACCACATGAGAAGCTTCCGCCTTCTTGCGAGCGCCGTGAACAAAGCACGAGGTTCCAAAGAACGGGCACTTACGACGCATGCAGTCATGGCTCGTCGTGGTGATGGCCTTTTTCGGAAGAGTCCTGTAGTCGATCTTCAGAGAGTCGATATCGTCGTATTCAGTCTGCTCAATAAAGGAGACAAGCGCGGCAAGCGCAGGCGCTTGGCTGCACTCCTTGGTACCGACGAGCCTCTTTCGAGGACCGTCTTGGATAATGCGCTCGACCTTTCGCAGGCACGGATAGTGCGAAAAGCCCTTCAGGGCCGTATAGGTCAAATCAACGCCGGTTTCTGCCAGAGATTCCTTCAGTCGCGGAAGCTCCTGATACACGAGCTGATCCAAAAGCGCGTTTGTCTTGGTTGCAACGCCAACGTTGACATCGTTCTCGGTAGCAAGC
>JAFYTB010000126.1 GCA_017559045.1 Eggerthellaceae bacterium
AGCAAAGCGAACGAACTCGGCAACTATACTGGGCGGATCCATTCCCTGCCAGCCAGTCTTGCCCAGGAACTCGTCAAAGCACCTATCAAGCATGGTTGCAAAATCGCCCTGCTCAACCGGTAGCGTAGCCGCTGCAAAGTCATCCTTCGACTCCTCGTAAAGCGTCTCGGGATACTGCCACTCAAGGCCAGCAAACACTTGCTTTGCGGCCTCCTCGTTGCCCTCACAGACGCGCAGGATATCGTCGTAGGTATAGGTCTCGCACTCTTCGAGCAAAAAGCCTCCGGGCGGAACAGCGCCCTCTGGATCAAAACCCCATTCGGGAATGTAGCAGGCGCCCTCCCTCTTCTCGAAGGCCGCCTCGTCCTTGTATACGAGCCCCTGTGCACTGCGCACCGGATACACCAAGCCGTTCTTGATCTCACCCATACGCTCGGGCGTGCTTGCACGCACCATGAAGCCAGCGTTGGCTCGGTCACTACCGAAGCCCTCCGTCTCCTGGACTTCGATGCGAATATTTCGCTCGGCAAGCCACTCATCGAGGTTTCGGTAGTCAATATGCCCTATGTGCATGCCATTCACGAACAGCGACGCGCTATTACCCGCACGGTAAAGCTCAAACCTTCTCGGCGAGTCCAGATCGCGCGGCCCGGATGTCATCTGCACCATTTCGGCGAAGCTGTGGCCGTTATGCCACTCGCCTCGGGTAAAGATGCCGAAGTCAAGCCCTACGCATTCGAGAATCTCTCTTCTTACCTTACGCATGCTCCCCGACACGTAGGAAGTCGTACTTCCCACCTCGATGGACTCCAGCCTTTCCTTTTCGCTTCGAAATATCGTGATGGTGGACTGCGTGTTTCCCTTGGTGACCCGGAACATAGTTTCCGTTCCGCTAAACCCGAGTCTGATCAGGTCTATCGGATTCACATCATCTTTCACTTTAAGCAAAACGCAGTCCTTACTATTTTCCTCAAGCGAGACCATCTCACACAGTCTTTTTCCCATGCTGTTCATCTCCTCAAAATGTAGTAAGCCCCCGCCCACGACTCGCGGGCAGGGGCAGAATGAGATCTATCGCTCCGTTTCATGCGCCTTCTGCGCCGCCTTGCCACCCGGGCGCTCGGCGTTTTTCTCAGCCGCCTTTCCCCGCGCCTCTTCAATCAAATCGTCGATCGTGTCTTCGCGACCAAATGCGCTCCTGGCTCTCTGCTCCTCGTCCACAATCTGCTGCCACGATGGCACGGAAACGGGGGCTTCGAGCTTGCCGTCCTCGAGCGCCTCACGATATTCGGAAACGGTGTCGAACTCCCAGCTGCAGTCGGCAACGTAACGAATGCTGGGGTTCTCCATCGGGGTGAAGTCGGACGCAAGGTCTCGCACGCAGTCCTCGATAGTCAGGTATCCGTTATAGAAACCCGAGGTCAGAATCTCCATTTGGTCGCCTTCGATAGCGAAGACGCCATGATTCACGTAACCCGGTTCCTCATCGGACCAGAAAGCGTTCGCCACATAGAGCTTTCCATCCGCCTCTCCGAGGTGGTAGATGCCCTCGTTGCCCGAAAGGTCGTGGATCGGATAGCGATCAATTTCCTGTTCCGGGCGACGATAGATATAGCGGTTGGCCGCATCCAAGGCCTCGTCGAAAGACTCGAACCCGGGGGTGATTTCGTCTCCCTGCTTCACGGCGAACTCGCCCTCGCCGTTTGCAAGCCCGGCTTCCTTCATGCTTTGCACTTCAAGAAGCCGCTCGCCGCTGACAGGGTCCTGCACATAGCCGGCAATGGGCTCGGAAACCCGCCCCTCATCGGCGTATGCAATATGCCACTCGACGCCGCCGCGGTACTCGAACTTGAAGTCTTGCGCATGCGGACCCCAGTCGGTAATCACACGGTGGCAAACCTGGCCAGGCTTTCCCTCATCCATGCCGGCACGCATCCATTCGCCCTCGCTGTACACAAAAGCGCAATTAATAAGGCTGTCGTCCCGTTTTGGATAGTGGGAAGAGAACATCTCACAGGCTTCCATCCGGTCTTTTGCCTGCACCTCAACCCATCCCATCTGGAAGGGAAAATGCTCCGAACTTCCGAATGAGAAATAGAAGGTCTCGCGGCCTTCACGCATGCCCTCATTGCCCGGCAGGTCGTGAGCGGCGGAATCCTCCTTGGCTGTCACGTCGATTAGGGTGACGCCGGAGTCCTCCAGCCAGCCCATTTCCTGGCGAATGTAGTCTTCGGGCTCCATCTCGGTGCCGCTGATGGCGTCGTCGTGAAGCTCTATTTCCACTGTAAACCTCATAGGTGCTTGATGCTCACCAGGCAGGCGCTCGGACTCAGGCAGCTCGATCTTGGCGATCTTCTCCTGATTGCCAAAGGCCCAGTCGAGTACGGCGCCCTGCGATTTGAACTCGACGTTTCCCCACCCGACATCGGCAGGACTGAAATCGTTGTCGTACACACCCATCCAGTACGATCCCTCG
>JAFYTB010000127.1 GCA_017559045.1 Eggerthellaceae bacterium
AGATCACGTTCGACGGCTGCTCCTTCACGGAAAGCGGAGGGGAGTCGGTCTACTTCAAAAATGCATTCGGCAATTTGAAATTCACCGTCAGAAACTCCCTGTTTCAGGATAAAATCGGGAAGATCGAGATCGAAACCGATGCGCCGCGGGACACCGGCAATATCTTCTTCGAAAACGTGAAACTGATCACGGGCGCCGCCGCTCCGGTGACGCTGGACTGTCCGGAGGGGTACGGCCTGGTCAACTGCCATTTCGGTCTTCTCTTCGGCGAAGCACTTTCCAGTCTGAAGGAGTTCGATTCTCAAGCGCTGATGGAAAAATACGCGCCGAACCCGGAACAGCGCAAATCCATCACCTTTGTGACGGTCGAACCCAAAAAACTCAAGGCGGCCACGCAGAGCAGCAAAGACGGCCTGGGAAATATGAATATCCGGGGCAAATTCCGCTTCATCCAGGCGGTCCCCGCCGCGGGGACCTATCCCATCCGCTTCACCTTCCGGCGGCTCGGACGGCGTGTCATGTTGCTGAGTGCACAGAGGTGGATAACTTGCGCATCGTGGCTATGTCTATTCCCGCGGCATTTATCCTTATGATTGGTCTTGCTCCTCAGTACGCTATTCGCCCTATTGCGCTTGTTGCTGAGGCTGTTACCGGTAGTGTTAATACCATTGCTGTCGACCACTTCGCACCTACGCTTCAGGCGTTGAGCTATGTAGGCATTGCCTTCGTCGTTGTTGCTGTGTTGCTCTTTGTTGTTAAGCGTCGTGCGCAGCGCAACCGCGTTGTCGAGGAGGGTCCAACGTGGGGTTGCGGCTTTACTGCTGTAAACACACGCATGCAGTACACTGGCGAGTCATTCTCTGAGGGTTTGGAGAATATCGGTAAGCCCCTGATGAAGGATACGGTGGATGGTCGAGCAGTGGATAAGGGCGAGATCTTCCCCTTGGCACACCGCTATAGCATTCGCCATAGCGATAAGGTGGAGACGTTGCTTGGTCGCTGGTGGGTGCAGATGATGTACCGCATCAACGCATACGTTATGCGCCTACGTACGGGTAAGGTTAACAACTACATCACCTTCGCCCTTCTGTTCTTCGTTGTGGTACTTGTGTTGACACTCTTCGGAGTACTCTAAACCCAAATGCATATGACTATGTTGGTAAAACTACTCAATACACTGCTGATGGTTGTTGTGGCACTCTCGATTACGGGTGTCATCAACCGCACACGCGCTGTGCTCGCTGGTCGTCGTGGCACGCGCTTCTTGCAGCATATCTATAACGTGCGCCTTCTTTCGCGTAAGGGCGCTGTATACTCAACTACGACCACTGCGCTATTCCGCATCGCACCTTGCGTATACCTCGGTGCTGCGATTATGGCCTTCTTGTTCATCCCCATTGCCGACCTCAATCCGCTATTGTCGTTCCATGGCGACATCATCCTCGTGGCATACCTCTTGGCATTCTCTCGCTTCGCGCTTATCCTCGCGGCGATGGATACAGGTAGCTCATTCGAGGGTATGGGTGCTGCGCGCGAGGCTCTCTATGGCGCTCTTGTTGAGCCAGCGTTGATGATGGGTCTTGCTACGTTGGCACTCTTCTGCGGTAACTCATCGTTTGCCGAGATCTTCTCTCAGGAGCAGGTGCTCGATGTGAACCTTACGGTGGTACTTCTTCTCGTTGCATACATCTTCGTGATGATCATG